>JAAGZR010000578.1 GCA_024206155.1 Aliivibrio sp. | reverse complement strand
CACGGTTTGCTGTTAAGTCAACGTCGATAGCAACGTCGTTAAGTTCTAAAATATCACGAACATCTGCACCTAGTGTTGTGCCTTCAGGTAATTCTAAAATACCGTCAGATTCAACATCGATACCTAGCTCAGAGAAAGAACAAAGCATGCCGTTTGATGGAACACCACGTAGTTTTGCTTTCTTAATTTTGAAGTCACCAGGAAGTACAGCACCAACCGTCGCAACAGCAACCGTTAGGCCAAGACGACAGTTAGATGCACCACATACGATGTCTAAAAGCTCTTCTTCACCGATATCAACTTTAGTTACACGAAGCTTATCTGCGTCTGGGTGTTGACCACACTCAACAACTTTACCTACTTTAACGCCGGTGAATTCACCAGCAATAGGAGCAACTTCATCAACTTCCAAACCAGCCATTGTGATTTGGTGAGCTAGCTCTTCGCTGTTAATAGCAGGTTTAACCCACTCGCGTAGCCAAGATTCACTGAATTTCATAAATTTCTAGCCCCGAATTACTTGAATTGTTTAAGGAAACGAAGGTCGTTCTCGAAGAACGCACGAAGGTCATTTACGCCATAACGAAGCATAGTTAGACGCTCAACACCCATACCAAACGCAAAGCCTGAGTATTTTTCAGGGTCGATGCCAACAGAGCGAAGTACGTTAGGGTGAACCATGCCACAACCTAATACTTCTAACCATTTGCCATCTTTACGCTTCACATCAACTTCAGCAGAAGGTTCTGTGAATGGGAAGAATGAAGGACGGAAACGCACTTCAACTTCTTCTTCAAAGAAATTACAAAGGAAATCGTGAAGAATACCTTTAAGTTGTGCAAAGTTTACGTTCTCATCAACTAACATACCTTCCACTTGGTGGAACATTGGTGTGTGAGTTTGATCGTAATCGTTACGGTAAACACGGCCCGGAGCGATGAAACGGAATGGTGGTTTGCCATTTTCCATTGTACGGATCTGAACACCTGATGTATGCGTACGTAGCATTAGATCAGGGTTAAAGAAGAACGTATCGTGGTCAGTACGTGCAGGGTGATCGTCTGCAATATTTAGTGCATCGAAGTTATGGAATGCATCTTCGATTTCAGGACCAGATTCAGTGCTAAAACCTAATTCACCAAAGAATTGCTCAATACGCTCAACGGTACGAGTAACTGGGTGTAAACCACCGTTCTCGATACGACGGCCTGGAAGGCTTACATCGATAGTTTCAGCAGCAAGTTTCGCTTCAAGCTCTGCAGTTTGAAGAGAATCTTTACGTTCAACTAATAACGTTTGAACCGCTTGCTTTGCTTTATTGATCAGTTGACCTGCTTCACGACGCTCTGAAGGATCTAGTTTACCTAGTCCTTGAAGCTGAAGTGTCAAATGCCCTTTTTTACCTAAGTATTGAACACGGACTTCGTCCAGAGCGACTAAAGAGCCTGCTTGTTCAATTTCTGCCGTTGCATTGGCAATGATCTCGTCTAGATGTTGCATCGTTTCCTCATCCACTTATAGGTGGTATCCGTTGCGAGTAAAATACATATCAGCACATAGTAATAAATCACAGCGCTAAATCCAAACTGAATTGGATAAAATAGCTGATCTAATAGAAAAAAGTACTTTTCTTAGCCAAATGCCTAGGTAACCACCATCAAATCCCTCTCTTTTATACAGCTATCATTTCATTTTCATCGCATAAAATTGCTAACACTTAATTATTTTATAAAAGAACCGGCATACTTACTGTGGCTCTTTTATTTCAATACTTAACAAGCATTGTGACTAACGCATTTTAAATATTTCTTTATGGGAGGCATTTTCTGACAAGCCTTTCTTAACGAGCGCATTTTTTAAACTCACACCAAAGCCCTCTGGACCACAAAAACTAACTGAATAAACTTTGCTATCAATCTTCTTCAAGACCTGCTCAGCCGTTAGTCTATTGCCTTTCTCTGATTCAATAAAATCCATACAACATAGAATCTCTTTAATTTCAGCATTGAAGAACGCTTCGTTTTCATTGTTTACACAATAGAATAGATGAATTTTTTCAATCTTATTTTGGGCTTTATTGGATGTTTTTTGAAGCCAATATAATCGTGAAAGTAGTGGGACAATACCAATTCCAGCTCCTATCCATACTTGATTCGCATCTGATGACATCTGAAAGTAGCCGTAACCCCCCTCCACTGTCACTTTTGTTCTTGTATTTATTTCATTGACTAATTTATGCGTATAATCCCCAAGATCTTTAATCCCAAATTCAACCAATTTTGTGTCTTCATCATAATTTAGAATAGAGAAAGGATGTAGTGCTTCACAATCATGGAAGTCGATATAAGCAAATTGACCTTCTTTATATTGTAGTGAGTTTTCAAGCTTAATTTTTAGACGAACTACTGCTGTTAAATCTGATCCACTATTAAATTTATCAACGTGTGTTATATCACCTTTTATTTTACTTTTCTTGCCTATAGAACCCGTTAATGACAATAATGAACACCTGATAGTAATTGTCCTTTTCCTTGATGCTGGGGACGAACAAGTAAACCCAATTGAACAGCCCAATGTTCACTTTTGATCACTGCCCAATGCAAAATTAGAGTGATAAATGCTGAGATCCCTAATTCTTTATGCAGTGCGTAGCCTTTATCTAATCCTTGTACTAAACGCTCTACCCACTTAAATCGAGCAGAAAGAATTATCGCGGTTTCCATATAAGCAAAGCCTAGCCAGCCCGTTAGTACAATGAGGTGCTTACGCAAGTCCATAATATTATTAAGATCAACAAACGATGAAGCAAAAGAAGGTAGCCATAGTAAAAAAGAAAAATCGTAAATTTACGCATCATCTATAATCATTAGATTGGATTAATTACATCGATAATATGCTTTCATAAATAAATCAAAAGTAGATTTACATTAGCTGCTGTTCTTTTACAAAACCTGACATTGGCTCTAAACAATGATAAATAAAATGAACCGCTACCAACTGAATTCGGCATGAGTAGATTAGTAGATTAGTAGATTAGTAGATTATCTTACAGGCATAAAAAAGGAGAGCTAGTGCTCTCCTTATTTAGTCTTAAAGCCTTTGAAACTGTTCTAATTAAAGAGCAGCTTTCGCCTTAGCAACAAGAGCAGCGAATGCTACTTTGTCGAATACAGCGATGTCAGCTAGGATCTTACGAT
>JAAGZR010000577.1 GCA_024206155.1 Aliivibrio sp. | reverse complement strand
TTGATGATGAAATAAAAGGTATTGACGACGTGTTGAGGTGTGCAATTGGCTAGTTATAACGAGTGTATTGATATTGCCTTTAAGAATGGCAAGATAACAAAAGATATTGCTGAGAGAATAAAAGCCTCAGAAGACCCTGAACTTGCCATTGACTTGGTGCTTACTGATTTATCAAGACAAAAAAGAGAGGCAGCTATACAGGCTGTTAGGCTATCAGAAGCTTGGGATAATATGAGTTCGCACCCTGACGGTTTATACGAAGGGTTATTGTCTCTATTTACTAAAGACCCTAAAGGAAAGGCAGGATATAAAAATATTGAATACCTTGGCAAGTATTACGAGGCAAAATATGACTCAATGTTTGCTGATGCGTTAAGCAAGTTTAGAACAAGGGCTGTTGGTTTTAGCCAAGATGAGGAAGGGTTGCGTAATATGGTTCGCGCTATCTATGGCGAAAAGGTTGACGACACTGAGATAATGAAATTTGCTAAGGAATGGCACGAGCTAACCGAAACAATTAGAACAGACTTTAACGCAAAAGGTGGCTCAATATCTAAGAACGAAAAATGGTTAATGCCGCAAAACCACGATAGGCGAGAGATATTAGCTAAAGGTAAGACTGAGACAGAATCAAAGCAGCTTTGGAAAGATAAGATAACGCCAATGCTTGACCGTGACAACATGCTAGATGATAACGGCAATAGGTTGGGCGACGTTGAATTTGAAGAGGCGCTTGATTACACTTTTGAAACAATTGTTACTGGTGGACTAAACAAAACAAAAGATTTTACAGTACCTAGAATGGGTGCAAAGCTATCACGTAAAGGCAGTGAGCGCAGATTTTTATTTTTTAAAGACGCTGATTCATGGCTGGAATATCAAAAGGTTTACGGTAAAGGTGACATATTC
>JAAGZR010000576.1 GCA_024206155.1 Aliivibrio sp. | reverse complement strand
TCTCTATTTCGTCACAAGATTCAACGATTTCATTTGCGCCAATCTTTGCAAACTGGATCAAAGCTTTTTTATTCCAAAGCTCATCCAATATTTTTTCGTTCCTATCTATGATTCTTTTTATTTTGCCAGTATTTTTCATTTATTTCTCCTTTGTTTTGATTGAATTTGCTTTCCTCATTTTTCGCCAAACAAGTCCTTTTACCCATTCTGTATAATCGTCGCTTAATTCTAAGTCGTAAATAAAGTTCATAGCGGTATCGAATCTGCCCCTAGCTTCATTATGTTCGGGGCTGTTGTTCCCGTATACTTCTTTTATCAGCTCAGCTCTCTCCAGTAGCCGATCAGTTCTGCTGAATATCGTTTCGATCATTTTTGCTTTATCCATTTTGCTTGTCTCCTGTTTAATTAAATTGCAAACCTTGCATAATGATACTCTCTACCTACTCGCAACACCTCGAGAGCGTAATTTTCTGTATAATTCATATCCTCAGCAAACTTAGCTAAGCTAATATAATTATTAAACCAGTTCAAATAATCTTTCTCGCATTGTTCTGTATATGTCATTTTGCTTGTCTCCTGTTTTAATTAAATTATCCTTCAATTTGACTTAATCCGAAGCGGTTAAACCAAAACAGAACGCTTTCTTCGGTTTCTTCCCCATCTTCATCCGTCAAATATACTTCGGCTACTAGTCGATTGTGAACCATACCAATCCTATGCAACACTCCATCAAGTATGCCGATTTCGTCAATGAATTGAAGGCATCCATCTTGATAAACTGAATTCAATTGTTCACGTTCTACAATGTAACCTATTTCTCTTAGATATTCTACAAGCATAATTTCAACCCCATATATTTCTACCTCGTTCATTTCTCTGGTTTCTAATACTTCATATTTAGTTGATACTTCCATTTGCTTTCTCCCTTTCGTTTAAGTTGGTGACGTTGTCTCATATATTAAAAATAATACAATCAAAAAAATCGGGGTAAAAATTAAGTGGTTGATTTGGAACGACTTACGAATGAAAATAGTTTTCAAGTGGTAGTTTTTCGGCAGCTGATTTGGTGCGGTTTTGTGTTTAAATATGTATAGAGAGAGAGAGAAACCTATATAGGTAACATAAAGAGGGTTTAAAGCCCGGCTGCTCCATCCGATAGGCAACCCTATACGCACACACACGGGCTAAAAGCGTACCAACTGTAGGGGTTAATACCCTTGCAAGTTAATAGGCGTACAGGTTGTAGGTATATAAAGGCGTACATAGGGGGGGGCATTTGGCAGGGGGGGCATCGGGGGCAGTTTCGTGTGTATGTATGTATTTAGACCCTGACCAACTTTTCTAAAATTTGAAACCAGAAAACAAAGTTTTTCTGTTGACTGCAAATCTTTTTAGTTTTATATAGTAATTATCAAATTAAATCAGGAGATTTAAATTACTTCACAAGAGATATACGCTAGGTTGCAAGAGTCTTCAGGGGACAACAAGAAGTTGTGGGCTTTGTCTCAGGAGTTTGAGGCTTTGTATAGGAAGCTGGCTAAGGCTAATGAACAGGTTAAGACTGCCTCAGTAGATACTAATCGCCCAAGCGATTTACTAGAGGACAAGGATGGGCTGCGTAAGGCTGTTCTGGAGCATCTGTTCACGGAGAGTGAGCGTGGCAATGCGCAAGCATCAGACAAGCTAGCAAAACTGGCTGGATTGGGGGAGACTGAGCAGGATATAATTATCGAGGTAGTTAATTACAAGGAACCAGCAAAAAAGAAAGGTAGGAAACCAAAATCGAACCAGAAGAAATAATTGGTATATTGGGAGAGCTTGCATACTTGGAGTGTGTTACTTGTCATAACTATTTTTTCATTCACGAAATAGAAAGCACCGATTTGGAGGTTGATGAAATTGTGGGTTTAAATGACCCAACGTATTGCCCGTATTGCGGGGTAGAGTTCACGGAAATGTTAGATAAGTAGGAACAATGAGTTGTTCGGGAATTTGGGAAACAATGAATTGTTTAGGAGGATTATTATGATAAGTTGTTATGAATGCGGCTGTGTAGACAGTAGTGACAACCCTGTAATTGGGATTGAGGATGATTTTGGTAACGTAGAAGAGTATATCTGCTTGGAGTGCTTAGTCACAAGAGGTATTGGGGAAGAAGAAGATTAGAGTACAGATTCCAACAATCCCGCCTAGGGATTATCAGTTACCGTTCCTGAGGGCGTTTGATGCTGGTGCGCAATACTCTGTGATGTCTTGGCATCGTCGGGCGGGTAAGGATGTGACTTCGTTCAATGCTTTGATGAAGCGTGCGATAATGAAGGCTGGCAACTATTACTACCTATTCCCGACCCGGGCTTGGGCGCAACGTGCTTTGTGGGACAACATATGCGAATGGGCGGGGGGTAAAAAACTGGTTGATTTACTTTGCCCACCTGAGCTTGTTAGGCGAAAGAACAATAGCGATTTTTTTATCGATTTGATTAATGGTTCAAGGATTAAGATTGACGGTACGGACAACTTAAACTTTGTAGGACAGGGAGGTAGCGGATATGTATTGTCGGAGTTTTCACTGCACAAAGAGGAGGTTAGCGGCTTCTTGGCTCCTATTCTTACGGAGGGTTCAGCATTTGCTATTTTCAATGGCACACTGCGTGGAAAGTCGAATCATCTATGGCGACTGTACGAAAATAACCAAGACCGCAAGGATTGGTTTACTCAGTGGTACACACTCGAAGATACCAAAACCGCCTATTGGGTGGGTGACGGGGTGTCAATTAACCCTGAACTGGCTGGAAAGATCAATCCGTATGACAACAAACCTTATAAGAATATCCAAGAAGATGTGGATAGTGGAATCATATCTTACGCAATGGCGCGGCAAGAGTATCTCAACGAGGCAATATCGCAGGTAGATAACAGCTACTATGGTCGTGAGCTTGAAATACTGCGGAATGAGGGTCGTGTCGGCAACTATACGGGCGGTGGGGCGGTTTATACCTTCTGGGATTTGGGTACTAGTGATGCGACTAGTATTGTTTTTGCACAAATTACGGATGGCAAGCCGGTTATTATTGACTATCACGAATCTACGGGCAAGAAGATTGAGGACTATGCTGTAGTTATTAATAGCAAGAACTATAGGTATGGTGGTCACTTCGCTCCGCACGATGTATCTAAGCGTATGTTGTTTGGTGATTTGGTTACCAGAGCTAAAGAGGTGGGAATAGACTTTAGAAGAGTACCCAAGACCAACTCAGTCTTGCAGGATATTGAGATATGCCGCCGTATGTTGGGTATTATAATGTTTCACGAAAGATGTCAGGACTTACTTGACCACTTGGACTCTTACAGGGAGGGTTCAGCCGGGCGACCCGTCCACGATGCACACTCTCACGGGGCAGATGCGTTTAGAACAATGGTAATGGCTATACATTTGAATCTAGTTATACAGTATTTGGGGATAAGTGATGCTATACATCTCCCTAGCAAGGTTGGAGAAGCGGAAGGATATGTCAATGAACACACCGATACAGATGGCGAAAGACCGTTATGGGAACGAATTAGAGGAATTGATACGTCACTACTCGGCTGAGGGGGTTGTGTATAGCGACAACCGATT
>JAAGZR010000084.1 GCA_024206155.1 Aliivibrio sp. | reverse complement strand
TCTTTTTCAGGACAAACCCAACAACACGTTAATTATGTATATTGAACGTCCTGATAAAGCGTTCTCGTATGAATCACTTATCAAGCGCAGTGGCGATAATTCGTCATTGCTAGGCGATTGGGATGTGGGCGGTAAACATGCAATTACCAACGCAAAAGACTACACCATCAGAAACAGTGATGGGAGTCAGCAATTGGTGAGCACAGGGTTAGTGCAAATTCTTCAAGTCAAAGACAGCGATTTTATTGATAAGCCGCAGTGCCCTGTAGATCAAGAACCTGACGTAACACTCAGTATCAATACCGTAACAGTAACGAATGAGTACACATTAAAGGGAAGTATTAAACCTTACGTTCTCTCTGAATCTAATACGCAATGGCAAGTAGGACTGGAGATTAGAGCAATAATAAATTCAACAGGTAAACCCAAAACGATTAATGACGGTGTTATTACCGCTTTTGTCCAATGTAAATAAAAAAGGAAACCTCATGAAAATGAAAAAAAAGATATTAACCACCGTATTACTCGGTTGTTTATTTAGTGGCTCAGCCTTAGCAGAAAAAGTGACTTACGATAAGGCCGTTGCGGATTCCAACGCTTATCAAGCCTCATTGCCAAACTATGAGAATGCAACCACAGGTTTAAGCCCTGCGGAATCCGGCTCAACAGGAACCCCAAACCAAATGGGGAAGTGGGTG
>JAAGZR010000083.1 GCA_024206155.1 Aliivibrio sp. | reverse complement strand
TCCTAACCCTCCGTTTAATCCTTCTGATTATGGCAATCGTCCAGGGGGACTGGATTACCAAGCCATGGAAGATAGGTTGAATGATATTAGAGAACAGATTGCTGGATTGAATACACCAATCAGAGACACGGGTGCTGCATTAGAAGGGCGTTTACATGGACAACCTACCTATGGAGAAGGAGTACCTGCATATCAATCAAGGATGAAAGATAAAAGTGAATATGCAGCTAAGGGAAATTATGGCTTACCTGCCTTTGCGCAAAAAGCTTTAGATGAAAATACAGCCTATGTAAATATGTATAGGCAAAGTCTTGCTGGCTCAGCAGATGACTATATGAACCAACAACCCACTGACGGCGGAGGAGGAGGAAATAAAAACAAGAACAAAAACAAAAACAAGAACAAGAACAAAGACAAGAACGTCTCAGGATTAAAGCTTCCTGATTTAGATAAAGAGAAAACAGAAAAGACAACAAAGACCATTAATGAAATGGTCAAAGGAAGTGTTCAAAACAAAAATCCTTCTTTCGATGGAATGGATTTCCAAGAGTTTCTGAAGGCAGCTAAAGCCCCTCAAATCCAATACATCAAAGGTATGGAGAGGGAATCAGGTAATCCTGCCAATCCAGAGCTAGCCAAAGTTTATGAGAAACTTAAAGGCGCAGGCATGTCAGAAGATGAGATGTTTAAAGCAGCACAGTATGCAGGTTTAACAAATGTACGTACAGGAAAAGAAGGAAAGAGTGATTACAAACAAATGCTTCAAATGTTTGAAAATGACTTTATGATTCCTAATAAAACTACAAAGACTAAAAAGACAACTGTCAACGTTGGAATGGATGAAGCCAAAGAGGCTTTTGGCAAGAAGTTTAAATTAAAAGATTACAAAGCTGCTTTGGATTACGAGAATCAAGACAAAAAATATATTAGAAATTATTTAAAGGATTACGCAGCAAGGGGTGGAACAATCTCAGACAAAGTCCAAGCCTTGTTTCCCAGTGCCTTTCCAGGTAGCTCTTCAAATGTAAGCAATTTGTTCGGCGGATCTTTTGGGGGACAAAGTCCAATGGGACCGTTTGCCTCTTAAGAATTAAATATTATCACTGTCATAGACGATACAGTTATCAATTTGGTTGTAGTATTCAGCTACAACCTTTAACCATTTCTCTTGGCAGATGTCGAGATGACGACGGGAAATTTTAAACAACTGCGTATCTTCGGGTGTCGAGACAATGATAGCGGCTTGCTGCACTTTCATATTAAGTGTCTGCTCAATTCCGAGAGCGTAAGCCCCGAGCTGAAGACAGCACTTCTGGAACTTCATGTAACCACCGAGTCTGGCCCTCCATTCGGGGCAACCCTTTTCTAAATCTTTAGGCCACCAACGAGAGTATGGTTTGACACTAGTCTTGAGATCAGCAAGCGTTAGTTTGTTGCCAGCAACTCCAATGATGTCAGGGCTACCGACCCATGGTCTCTCTTCCTCGTCCCGTCCCCACACACGCCCAATCCCGTCTTCGGATAAAGCGAATTGATGGTCATCCTTCAAGGGTGTTTCTGCCCAAAGGACTTCTTGGAATTGTCCAAGAATCTCAGGCATACCAGTCCAAAATTCTGAATACTCCTGAGGAACGTTTACGTCTTCTTTCTTCAGGAACATCTCCATACAGCTATGTATCGCAGTACCACGTTCTGCTGCAGCTTCTTTCACGCCAGGGTTCTGTTTTGCCCACATCTCTAGCTTCTTCTTATTGGCTTCAGACGCTGTCTCAGAAATAATTGTCGTAACAGAAGCAGCGGGTCCAGTTTGGAATGGCGTCTCGTAATGACGCTTACCATTAATTGTGACCCGTGCTGGCCTTGTATTTAATTCAAGAAAAGTCTCAGGATCTTCGTTAAATAATTCGTAGACTGTTGGGGATTTATCAGTATCAACCACGATGAGTTGTGTATATTAATTTTATTGTAGCTTGAAAACCATGGAGTGCTTGGATCTCATTGCTGTCCCAGTCATGGTACAGGGTGAGAAATTAGTGCGTCATTTTAAGTCGATTGATGTTCCTACAAAGCGCTACTACGTCCTAGATAATTCAATGGGCATTGACTCATCAGTGGATGAAGCCATTGATTGGATCTGTGACAACAAACCAGAGCACATCAAAGAGATTGTTGTAGTTAGTAACAATCAAAACTCCGGGTACCCTGGAGCCGTGAACCAGATCATACGTGACAATACTGATTGTGACCACTGGATAGTGACTGGCTTTGACTGGTGGGTGGCCAAGAATCAATATAAAACCCTCCTGGGGAGGGATTTTAAAGACGGTGTTTTTCTAGGGGAGGGTATTGATGATATGTGTGGGTTCATCTTTACGCCATCTCTTATTGAGAAAGTAGGTCTGCTTGATGAGAATTTCTTCCCTGGTTACTACGAAGACAATGATTACAAACGTCGGATTCAATTAGCAAATGCTGACGTAATTCATTTGCCACTGTTCAATACGCACGACAGATCTAGCACCTTAAATAGTTCAACCAAGTTTAAAAAGAAAAATCAGTATACTTTTCATAAAAATTGTGAGTATTATGTAGAAAAATGGGGTGGTACTCCTACCCAAGAAAAATATGCAACTCCGTTTAACAAAGGATTACCCATCGACTACTGGTCGTTCAATCCCGCACGTCGAGAAGAACTCCGTTGGTGAAATGATT
>JAAGZR010000575.1 GCA_024206155.1 Aliivibrio sp. | reverse complement strand
TTCGAAATTAGAAATTGTTATTGTTTGCATAGCCATAGCTGAAAGCGTTTCCTTCGCTTAACAACCAACCAATTAAACAAGGAGGATATTGAAATAGCGTGATAGCACACTTATACTGCATAAAGACCTCCTTTGGTTGGTTGAGTTACAAGTCATAAAAAGAAACCCGTCTAGTCGCCAAACTCAAGCGGGTTTTTTTTCGCCTACATTTTGATAGTAATCGGTTATCAATAAATCCCAAAACATCCTTCAGGCTTCATTTCGTTGTAACAATCATTTTTTGGACTTAAAGACGAACACAGCCCAACTGTTTGATTTCCTTTTCCAACGAAAAATCAGCTGTAAAGTAAAATATCAAAAAAAGATTCTACTTCTTGGGGAGGGATGGTTTGTAAATTTCTCAATCTAACAATATAAAAATTAAATAATATAAAAATTAAATAATATAAACATTAAATAATGCTTATATTATCTTCTCCTTTCTTTTTCCAATAAATCAATGATTAATGACTTTATAGTCATGTTCCTCTCAGCAGCCAGAATTTTTATTGATTGGTGAAACTCAGCATCAACTTTCATTTGAATTAGCTTAGTTTCGCCTGCGCCTGATTTTGATGATGCTGGTTTTGTTGTCGCATCATCCTTCTTATCAGTCCCCTTTTTAGGTAATACCACTGCCATCTTAGTTACCTCCTGAAATCTTATTGATAATGTCTTGAACAGCTTTTTCTGCTGACAGGGAAAGTGTTTTAAATTTTGTTTCTATCAATGAAAGCCCTACGTCCTGAGCTTTGGCATAAGCTGTTTTGTACTCAATCGGATTTTCGGAGACATTAAATCCCCACCCTCGAATGGAGTTGATAGTGTTTTGCACTTCCAGCATTGAACCGGCTTTATTTATGATAAAAAGAAGTTTGTTAGCATCTACGCCATTATTTCTAAGATCGTTGGCGAAATTAAGTTGAGGTTCTAAATCATCTACAGTTGTACTGGTTGGGAGAACAACTAGATTCGATTTTGCAGCTACGATAATCGCATCTCTATCACTAGCAGCACGTCCATCCACCAGCAAAACATCGTATAAAGATTCATTTTTTAAAGCTGGCTCAATACGTTTATGAACTGATACTTCAACCAATGCTTTGGTTTCAGATCTACGAGTGGACCATTTCATCGAGGTTTGTTGTTGCCAATCGAGATCCGCAATGTGACAAGCCCACCCACCGTTAACAAAGGCAGTTGCTGTTGCTCTTGCTAAGGTAGATTTAGTCACTCCCCCTTTTTGACTTAAAAAACTAATTATCATAATGACTTCCCTAGTAACATTAAATAATATAAATATACTAGCATTAAATAATATTTATATTTTTGTATTATTTAATAATCGGCTATGTATCAAATATATCTACTACGCAACAGAAACAAAATGTTGAAAGTGAACAAATTCCTAAGTGCTTCATTAACCCTCATCGCACAAAAAACTTCACCTCTTACCCTACAATCGAGAAGTGTTTAGATGCTGGAGGAAGGCTACCCAAAAGATATTCAAGCGCATCTAACAGTAACAGCCTTGCTGGAAAAGGATACGAAAGAAAATACTTTGGTCACGGGTGGGATGATGAAGATGGCGACTGCCAAAATACAAGACACGAAATTCTTATTGCTCAGAACGTGGGGAATATTACCTTTACCGACTCAAAAAAATGCGCTGTAAGAGGTTGTGTCGCAACGATATCAATAGCCACAAACGCACCAATCTCCGGACGCAATTATGCAGCGAGCGCGTAAAAGCGCTCCCATGCTGGCATTGATGTATCACCTACCTGGCCTCGTTTAATCATCGTCCATGTTTCTTGTTCACTCATGGTCGCTTCAGCACCTGCCTTTGATTTCCAGCCTAGTGCCTGAACCATCTTCTGTTTGATAAAGCGATGGCTTTGCTCAACGATATTGTTGAGCAAAGCCGTGATCTTTATAAACACCTTCGCCAAGGACATAAGGCGTAGTAACATGTTGGCACATATTTACTGTATTTTTTATTTTTATAATGCAGCCTTTAAAAAAAGAAATAAGAACAGATAAGCCTTGTTCAGGGGGGATAAATTCTAAATCTAAAGTTTTGAATATAAAAAATGTGGACGTGTATCCACATATAGGTATTCAGAGCAGAAAAGTTATTTGTTTCAAATCAAAATTAAGTGTTGTAAGTGAATTGAAAACAGATGAAGAAATTGAATCATTTATTTTAGGTGTTAAATCGTCCATTTTAGATAAAGAGCTTAATTTTAATTATGTGACTCCTTACTCATATGGTTTTTCGGCACAAGAAAAAACAATAAGCATACGTAAATTATTTGAAGGTAAGTACAACCTAACTCAGAATTGCGTTGAGGTTTCTCTCGCATTAGCAAAATTAATCAATGAAAATTTTTCTCTAGATAATTCAAGCCTCAATATGTATATTTCATGTATTCCACAAGGTGAGGCGAGAGCTTATAAATATAAATTAGATGAGCTAAATGATAGAGATAAAAGTTTAGTGTTTACTCATGCTTATATAACTTTCGAAAGTGCAAAAGAAGACGTTAAATTGATACTCGATGCAACTACAAGCAATTTTTCATATAAAGGTGATGTATTTTTCGGAACAAGTAAAGAACTATTGAATTCATTTAAGCTACTGATCAACAACCCTGAAAACTATAAATTTGTAGGTGATTCATCTGTTGGTTTGAAAGTTAACCGGTATATATATGATGCAATTGGTGATATTGATGAAATAGCATTAGAGTTGATGAAATTTTGGTATGGTAATATCTAAAAGTAGACATGCGTATTATATAAATTATGTAAGGTAAGGAATTTGAATGACTTCTCGGTATAAAAAATCACCATTGGAAAATTGGCAAATTGGCAAATTGGCAAACACTTTGGATATAAAATGGTTGTGTCGCCAACGATATCAATAGCCAGCCTTTCTCCAAACCACACTCAGCACCTTTATTACATGCCGCTAAGAGTTTATGTATTGAGCCTTGCGAGTCTCTTTTTATTGGTGACGTTAAAAATGACATTATCTCTGCAAAAAACACGGGAGTGCATTCGGGTGTTGCAACTTGAGGGAATGTCCTCGAAACGTCAGTGATTTTTAGATGGTACGCTGATCATGTTTTTAAGAATCCAGATGAAATTCTACGACTTCTAAAGTAAGAATCCGTCTCCATCACTTTATTCACCAATCAAATCAACACGTTATGCTTTAGTGCACACCAATGTGTACACGCAAAAAAAATTATTACATTTGATAGCAACATCGAATTTCACCTGTTGTTATTTTCTATCTCTTTGCATGTATTAACTTTAATTATTCTTTTGTTGAAAACTTGAATTTTTCACCCCCAGCTTATTCACAGGTTAGTCAGACCCCCCTTCTTGCAAAACCGTCTAACTTTCATTAGGTTAATTGCAGTTAGATTTTTAAGCGTTTTTTCCATATTAAACCACATTGTCAATGTCTTGAAGATAAAGTGAGTTAGTGGTTTTATCTGCCGCATAAGGAATGCTTATGAATACCCAAATAAAAATGAGGCAACATTAAGTTACCTCATCTTAAGCTGAAGGATTAGACCTCCATAATTGGCATTATTGAGTCTAATCCTTCGAAATCTTCATATCAACAAAGATTAAAGGATTAATAATGACTGTTTTTTTAAAAATATTTCTTCGTCTAATTATAAAGAAAATTTTCATCACTTTACTGAGCGACAATGTTTGGGAACTGATAAAAGACCTCTTTAAATTTTGGACACAAGAATAATCATAGTTCTTTCACGCTAGATTCATTCAAGTGTGGCAGTGATCTGCACCACCAATACTGGACACAGTGTTAAGCGACCCTTCCAAAATCATGTCAACCCAACATAAAAATGCAGGTAATGGTCATTATGTTAAACAGCCAATTTTGCTGTTAAAAATAAACATTCAAACCAAATAAATGCCTCAAGTGGGCGTTTTTCCGTATTTATCGAAAGAAAACAGACAGTTTTAGTGCTGAAAGTTTGTGACAAGGTTTGACCGATTTACAGGGTAACAATTGAGGGTGGCAGTTTGAGGTGAAAAACGACCTGCAATGGTCGTTTATCTCAGTTATTTTGGAAATTGCTGTGACGAATGAATAACACGCAGAATATGAATGACATCTTGTCGCTCTTGATAAACAACGATGTAATTTCCCAATACAACTAGCTCTCTTGTTCCCGCGACACGCCCAATACGTCCCATTTGAGGGTAATCACGCAGATGCTCGGTTTTATTACGGATATCATTAAAAACACGCTGGGCGGCATCTAGATTATCTTCCGCGATATATTCGACAATACTTACCAAATCATCACGTGAAAAAGCAGACCATTCCAACTTAAATGTCATGATGTTTTTTGTCTAATAATGATTGAATATCGCTCATAACATTTTCATGAGAGATTGTCGGGCGCTGATCGTGAATGGCTTGCTGAACCTTTTCTTTAAACCAAGCGTCGTAAGCATCAGGCTCTAAAATCAAACCAGCAGGTAATCCACCTTCCTTACTGATCCGTGTGAGCAAAATCCTTACAGCATCAGAAAGCGTTAACCCAAATTGAGCCAATTTCTCTGATGCGTCTGTTTTTAACGCATCATCAACCCGAACGTGTAACATTGAAGAATTTGCCATGATGTTCTCGCTATGCATGCAACGACCAATTCCGTTAATTGTATCTCATTTGAGTTACACTGCAACAAACTAAAGCACCGCTTAATTTTGCACTTTCTCTATCCCACTCACTCTTATGTTATTTTTCACACCATACCGTTGAATATTGCTGACATGCGCAGTTTCTCTCATTCACTCTGGAAAAATCACATTCCATATATATTATTAATATAGTTTTTATACATGGAGTGTATCTATGATCATCACTATTGCTCATCACAGAGGGGGCGTAGGGAAAACCACCCTCGCATTAAATCTCGCTGCCACCCTAAAGCCTGACATCATCATTGATTTAGATATGCACGACACCTTAACCACCCTCAATCAGTTTCGTGAAACGCCTTTACCTTTGGTGCACTGTGATAGCAACAATTTGCTTGAGGTGCTTAACCAAGAAAAATTGATCCTCATTGACTGTGGGGGGGATGACGGGGAAATTATTCAAAAAGCCATTGCTTTATCCGATCTCGTCATTGTGCCTGTGAACGATGAAATCAACGAGCTGATAGGGCTGGCTAAATTCGATCGCCTCCTCGCCGAGCTGTCAGGGCAAATTAACGCGCCCATCAATGCCTTTATCCTGCCGTATCGCATTCATCACGCCACCAAACAAGTACAAGGGCTGGTTGATTTCGCTGCCCAGTCTCAGTCCTTTCGAAAATTAGAAAG
>JAAGZR010000574.1 GCA_024206155.1 Aliivibrio sp. | reverse complement strand
TAAATTAGCAGCTAAAGCGGTTATAAATGAATCGGTAAAACGGTTTGGATCATCAACCTTTTCAATGTATTTAACCCAGACTTGTTCTTTAGTGTTGGCGTTAATATATTGGCCTTCTTGCTGCCATTGTAACCCGTTATGGGTATAGCGAGTGTTTGTATTGCCTCGCTTGTTGTCCCACACTTCAATAATACGTGAGCAATCATCTGGCACTTTAAAGGATGCTTGGAAATTAAAAGCAGGCTCTACAGTGGCGGACTCTGCAACCTCAATACGCTTTGTTGCGAAATTCCAATCGACAGCCTCCAAAACAAACCCCAAAGCATAAGGGTAATGTAACCGACACAATTCAGCGCCGGTTGAGTTTTCTAACGGATCAATAACAAAGTCACCGCCAACAAGGTTGAGCGCCAAGTTCCAAATGTCAACGGTACTGGCCATTATCTAATCCTCTTTCTTTGCTTTTGCTTTAGCTCTAGTTTTCTTTTTAGGTAAGAAAGCCTCGATAGCTTCAACCTTAATTTTTAAAGTTAGGCTAATTTCTTTGGCATCTTTACCTGAATCGTGTAGCTTTTTAATCTGGTTTTGATCAAGCTTGTTAACACCAGTTTTAAAGCCGTCAGGTTGTTTTTTAGATATAGGTTTCATTTATTACCCCTTAATTCTTTTTACGCAAATTCAGACCTAGGTTACAATCATAAACCGTAATTGATGCGGTATTTTCACTAGCAACCCAAACAGAAATCTTATCGCCACTTTCCAAGCCGTTTAAAAAACCACCGCCTGAAATATTAGTCCTGTCTTGTCCGTTGCTGCCTCTCATGCCTGTAGGTCGTTGACTAAAAATAATCTGACCACCTCTTTCAATACCAAAAATAAAACCGATATTATTTTGGTTGGTATTGCAAGATACATCCAGCCATGCGTGTGTTGAGTAGTAATCCCCGTCTTGGCCGACAATTATCTCACTGTTGGATATTGTCAAAGATCCACTTGCTTCAATCTCAACAAATCCGGTTATCTTTTCAAAACCTTTATAATCTCCACCCGTTAAAGGTTGAGGACTATCGGGTGGAGTTAAGTCTTCGTTACCTGTGCCTATCAACCCAGATATAACCAAAGGAATAGTCGAGCTACCTTGCTTTTGTGTATAACCAAGAGCAGCATAAGTATTCATTATATCGTTAAACTCATCAATCATAAGCGCGCCATCAAGAATTGGCTGCAATGTTTCTGTTGATTGACTAGTTGGCGTTATGGAATTCGGGACGCCTTCTTTAGCTATTTGCGCATCAATACCCGCTTGCGCATCTGTTCTATTAGTCATAATTTTTAACCTTAAAAATAAAATAACCCAGCAATACGCTAGGTTACTTTTAATTATCTACGGCGCTGCTTGTCTTTGATTTAGTGCAACTCGCGGGGTTCTTTTCCCTGCTCTGTCGCCATCAGCTTCCAAGGCTTTACCCAAGTAAGTTGTTGCCAACCCTGCCGCTAAATCACTTGATTGACCTTTCGCTGTGCCGTCTTCCATCCACCAAACTAAACCAGTTTTTAATGTGGTCGCTTCGATAGATACGTCTAACTCTGTTCTTACGCCTGCAATAGCCATGTTAAC
>JAAGZR010000082.1 GCA_024206155.1 Aliivibrio sp. | reverse complement strand
GTATGTTGTTTTCCTGCTGATAGAGAATCAAACCATTTCATTCTTTTAAGAGCATTAGGATCAATCCCATTAACTACTCCTTCATAACCCAAATCACCCATTTTAGTATTAACTCTATGTTTAATGAATGAGATTAAATCTTCTTTATTACATCCTTCTAAATCTCCCATTTCGTAGACCTTATTGATAAAATCAAGTTCAAGTTGTAATGAAAGTAATGCTGCTTCTGTTATTGCGGCTTTGAGCTCCGGAGTGTCGAGCTCAGGGTTTTCCTCGATAAGTGTTCTAAATAACCAACATCCCGCTTCGGAATGCATTGATTCGTCTCTAATGCTCCATTCAACAATTTGACCCACTCCCTTAAGCTTATTTCGCATTTTAAAAGATAGGAGTACGGCGAAGGAACTAAATAGGTTAACTCCCTCGGTGAATGCGGAAAAGATAGCGAGTGATTTAGCAATCTCATGCCAATCTTTTTCGTCATTAAAACTATCCCTAATAGACATAAGGTTTTCAATTTTAGCCATCGTAGTTTCATCTTCAAGAAACTCCGAGAAGTCGTCGAGTCCAAGTTCTTCATTTAATAGTGAGTATGCTTCAGCGTGAATTGTTTCCATAGCCCCAAAGGTGGTCGCCATTGCTATGACTTCTGGTTTTCTAAACCATTTAGTTACCAGACCTGTCCAATAGTCGTTTACTACTGTTTCAGTTTGGGCAAATCCTTTAAGAATAGACCCAATTATATTTTTTTCAGTTTCGTTTAAATTTTGTTTCCAATCATTAATATCACTCATCATTGGGACTTCTGTATGAATCCAATGGGCTTGTTGTTGTTTAAGCCAGTAGTCAGCCGCTTCGGGATATTCGAAGGGTTTATAGACAATTCTTTCCTCTTTTAAGTTCTTTTGGGGCATGTTTTTAATTTTGTTTAAGTGTTTAATGAGAAAAACTGTTGAGCTAATTGGTCTCGATCCAAAGTATTAAGATTCGTACCAGGAAGTTGTTGAACTGGGGCAGGACTATCACTATCATCAAAATGGTGGTCTGTAACCTCAAAGTGCCCCGTAGAAGTATCGGCTACTACTGAGTATGTCATTCCATCCATTCCGTATCTATTTTTCATAATGTGAAATCTTCCTGTTCCGTTTATTTTATCTTCCTTTTTGCGTGAGAGAGAAATAGCAACATCCGTAACCATCATTTTATCATAGCTACCAGCTGCTTTATCACCTTCAATAACATCATCTTTTGCTCCAGAGCGGTTTACTTGAGAAACTGACCAGATAGGTAGTTGTAATTCTTTAGCAAGACCTTTAGTGCTTAGATAAATATCATCAATTTCTCCTTTTCTATCACTAACTCGTTTCTTTGATGAAAGAAGATCTACATAATCAACAATAATTAAATCAGGTGCAAACCCTAGATCTTGGCATTTTTGAATATGTGAACGAAGAGTATTAACTGTAGCCATTCCTGGTGAGAATTCTTTAATTATTAGTTGACCAGGTAATTGTTCTACAACTTCATCAATCTTTTTTCGGTTTTTAAATAGCGTGTCTACTGGCTTACCTGTGAAGAATGCATCATAGCGTCGCCCTACATAATCCTCGCCAAGTTCTAAAGTATAGTGCAGTACACTATACCCCATTTTTACGGCGTACCCACCCAGAGCAACCAAAGTCCACGACTTACCTCCTCCAGGGTTACCAAATATAAGACCAAAATCTCCGTTGCCCAGACCCCCTTGCATAAATTCATTAAATTTTTCCCAAGGTGTAGGGACCACTTTTCTAGCATCTTCTCTATAACGTGCTTCTGTATCTTTAATATATTCATGTCCTATATTTTTATCATTACCTGCTTTTAAAGCATTATCAATTAATCCCCTAATGGATTCAAAATCACCTGAGTTAAGTAAGTCAACACTATTTAAAAGTGCTTTTTTAAGCTGTTGGTTTTTACAGAATGCTGAAAATTCTTCTTCAACATATTCTAAATCTGATTTAGAGGATTGGTAAGCTTCACGTAATTGTTCTTTAATTGAAAGTTGTAATACTTCATTTTCAACTTTCTTCATTTCTACTTTCAATACCTCCATTGTAGGAGTAGTGTGGTATTGTTCGTAGTAATCTAAAATATTTTGAACAATCCACTTGTGTGCTTGATTATCAAAATATTCTTCACTTAATACATCATGCATTTGTTGGAGAAACTCCTTATGCGTAAGAAGTGAAGATAAAACCTTTACTTGAAAGGCGGCGCCATATGTGGTGAGCGAATTGAGTGTCAAAACCTTAATATATTAATCGTGTAAATGTATCCTTTAGCCAAAATTCTGTGTTTTTAATGTGATGATTTAATCCATCCTCATTGTATAGACCCATGAATTCCAAGATACGAAATTCATTAAGGGGTTCCAATGGTAATTGAGAAAGAAATGCCTTTTCTTCTTCAGAAACCATTGGGTTTTCTAAATCCATAATTTTTCTAGTATTGAGTAATTTTTCCCAATCCTGGACAATTCGAGCAAATACTACACTATCTTTTAAACGCTCTACGCTTAAATCATATAATTTATCAAACGGCATAGCTTCACCTGCTAATTCAGGGAATCTTTTAAGTACACCTTTTTTACCTAACCCTTTAACTCCTGGTACTTTATCTGAAGCATCTCCCAATAAAACTTTGTAATGTATAAAATTTTCAGGAACAATACCAAACTTTTGTTTTACAGTAGCAACATCATAAAATTCTCTTTCTATGGGGCGATAAACTGTAACATTTTTATCTACTAATTGAAGAAAATCCTTATCACTAGAAACAATATATGATTTCGTATCAAAACGTTTAGCCATGTCCTTAGACATATAAGCAATTATATCATCAGCTTCCAATTTATCAATTGATACTACTTTAACTGGGAGGCATTTTAAATATTGTATGAGTCTAGTGATTTGGTCAACTTTTGAATCATTTTCTTCATCAATATCATCAAAAGCGTCCCAATTTGTAATACGATTAGTATTTCTACCAGATTTGTATTCGGGGAGTAGGTACCTCCTGTTAGTGGAAGCACCTACCCCATCGAATACTACGTACATAGTAGTAGGTTGGATTTGATTTATAAGAGCACCTAAAGAGCGAAGGAAGCCAGCTAAACCCCCTATATGGTTACCACTTGAATTTACAAAATTCAGTACTGCAAAATTCCTTAAAAATAAATTAAGGCCATCTATAAAAATAACTCTATCATGTTGTCCGGGTTTCACAGACTCCTCTCCTTGCTCAAGGTTATTGAGCATTTTTAAGTAATCTTTCTTAATCATTATTCAGGTTCTTTTTCGAAGTGTGAAATATCTTGTACTTCTTGGTCTTCGGATATAATATCAAAATCAGTACCTCCTAAAACCTTAGCCCATGCTTGAGCATGATCAGATTTATATTGTTTGATTTCTTTATCATCATCATTAATAAACCCATGGGGTGTCATAACAATTTTACCTCGTGTAGTAACCCCATTAATATGGTTTTTATCAATCTGTAGATTAGTACGCTTAGCAAATTCTACCTGTTTACCATCTTTAATTGCTTTAATTTTAGATGTACCAGCATTCATAATATTACCAAATGTTACTACAAATGTAGAATCAAACCACATAGCATATCCACCTTTATTCATCAATTTTGGTTTACCCATTGGTGATTCTGGTTTCGCAGTCCAGACTTTGTTAATGCAAACTAAAGTATTAGTATAAGGACTACTTTCTTTACGTGAAAGAGTAATACGTTGGTTTACATTGTTACCAAATTGCGTAGACATTGCACCTGCATTCCACTCATTATTATTTTTATTAGATTTAATGGACATTTCACAAGGTACTGAACCAATTGAATCCCACAAGAACAATAAATCATAAGGTAAATCACCTTTCTTTTGTTCATTTAACAAATCTAAAATAAAAGCAGATACATCTTCAATAGAGTTAATAGTTTCTCGATCCACATAAATGAATTGACCACTATAATTTAGAATTTCACCAGTCTCTTCATCGACTTGGGTTTCAAGTTCTAATCCCATTTGTTGGGCATGTTCCCAACTCCATTTCATCTCAGTAATAATAAATACTGGGAGAATTTTACGTTTCTGGGCTGCAACAGCAGCTTCAATTAGAGCTGTTGTTTTGCCCGTGTCCGAGTGTCCTCTAAGTAAAACAATATGTCCTTGAGGAATCCCAGGAATTGAGGTCACATCTTGGAATGCTTTGGAAAGTGGGATCCATTGTTGATCCTTAAACTTAACATTAGAGTTAAGCATTTTCTTTTCCTTAAACTTTCCAAGATCAAAGTTAGACCTTAATTCCTGGGAGACGGCAGCTGTTAGTGATGCTTTCTTTCCTCTAGGCATTAGCTGAACAATTCATCAAATTTATCAACTTTGCTTTCTTTTTGGGGAGCCTTCACTGCATAATTATTTTGAGACCCCCCTTTATCAAAAGGGAGATCGTCTGAGGTCTCTCCAGTTGTTTCATCCTCAGGGGAGAGGAATGATTGAAGATTACTTTTCATATCTTCGAATGAATGACGCTTAAACACTTCCATTGGGTTTGCTTGATCATCTAACCACTTTTGGATTTGATCAGCTTCACCAAGTGGTGTTTGCTTTGTCTTAACACGAACTGATGACTTATTGTAAGCAGTTCCTGTTACATCAGGGCCTACAGTATCAACTGTAATGTCTCGGCCTTGGTGAATGTCGGTATAATCTCCGATATCATCATCATCAGCAAGTGATAGGAATTCTAGGTAAGTATTCTTACCAAACTGCCACAACTTAACACCTTGCTCTTCTTCCCCACGAACAACAACGGGAACGAAGATACGCATTTTAGGATCAAGCTTCTTAGCCAAACGCCAATTTTCCTTATCGCTTGTTGTACGAAGTTGCTTCGCAAACTCTACGATTGGGTCTTTTTCACCAAAATTAATAGGTGAAATCATTGTGCGTTCACCAATTCCGTAGTGAAAATACACTTCCGTAAAAGGATTAGACTTATTAAACTTGTTGGGAACAATCCTGATGGTTTGTTTACCAATACTTGGTTTCCAAAACAAACTAGTGTTGTTTTGACCTCCTCCCTTGTTTGTTTGCTGCAGGGAGTTCAGCTTACTGCGAATTGCATTTAAATCCATAATATAACTAATTTTTAAAATGTAACTTTCCCTAAATATACGAACGTAAATTCAGGACCCCAAATTAAAGTTCAATAATCTGGTGGATTTTTGTTTTTAATTGTTTTAACTCGTTATGCTGAGTAAGAAGAATAGTGTTACGATAATGTTGCCAGTTAACTCTATATCGTATATCAACAACTCCTCCATTTAATAGTTTTATAAGCTCATTTAGAGCATTTATTGTGTAAAGGGTATTAGATTCTTTTTTTCTATGTACCAATATTGTATTAGGTAAAATCTCCTCTATGCTGCTCGGCTCCACGTTATATGTACAAACATACTCATCGTTACTTTTTATATGTAACACAAATATTTTTTTATATAGTATATCGTAGCTAGATTTTACCTCTACCAGCGTTTTCTCCAATTCATCCTGAGTAGTAAAGGTACAAAATAACTTATTTTTCATTATCGTAGTTTGCGTATAAATATTACACCTTTTCCAAAGCATTATAATTATTACCCGCTTCTACTTTTACATTGAAATTATACTCCTTAAATACATCTAAAATCGACTTAATTAGGTCTTTTTCTGATTTATCTACGTCTAAAATAAATGAATCATAAGTGTAGTGTCTAATTCTAGTTTTACTATGTTTAAGTATTTTAATAATTTTCTCTAAAATAAGTACATTATAATACGTTTCCGTATTTTGAAGTATGTAATTAAACAATTTCTGTTTTTTCATATCCGT
>JAAGZR010000081.1 GCA_024206155.1 Aliivibrio sp. | reverse complement strand
TCAGCGATTTTATCGCCCATTGCTGAGGTAGTTAGTGCTGGTTTATCGCCGGCTAAGTCAGCCGTTAGCTCGCCTGCTGATAGCGCTTTAGATACGGCAGCTTCAATACTTTGTGCAGCTTCTTCTTCACCTAGGCTATAGCGTAGCATGAGTGCTGCAGATAAGATCTGAGCAACAGGGTTAGCAATATTTTTACCTGCGATATCAGGCGCTGAACCGCCTGCGGGTTCATAAAGACCAAAGTTGCTCTCATTCAGACTTGCAGAAGGAAGCATACCCATTGAGCCTGTGATCATCGCGCACTCATCAGAGATAATGTCACCAAAGATATTTGAACATAGCATCACATCAAACTGAGATGGATCTTTGATTAGCTGCATGGTCGCGTTATCAATGTACATGTGGCTTAGTTTTACATCTGGGTAGCCTTTAGCCACTTCTTCTACCACTTCACGCCATAGAATGGAGCTTTGTAGAACGTTCGCTTTATCAATTGAGTAGACGTTTTTATTACGTAGACGAGCCGATTCAAAGGCAATCTTTGCAATACGTTCGATTTCGTAGCGGTGGTAAATTTCAGTATCGTACGCTTTTTCTTGAGGGCCTTCGCCTTCACGGCCTTTTGGTTGACCAAAGTAGATACCACCAGTCAGTTCACGAACAACAACAATATCGAAGCCGTTACCTGAAATATCAGCACGCAGTGGAGAGAAGTTTTCTAATCCTGTATGGATTTGCGCAGGACGAAGATTACAGAACAGTTGGAAATGTTTACGAAGAGGAAGTAGAGCGCCACGCTCTGGTTGGTCATTTGGTGGAAGATGTTCCCACTTAGGGCCACCAACAGACCCAAATAGTACGGCATCAGATTCTTCACAGCCCTTTATTGTGCTTTCTGGAAGTGGACAACCGTGGTTATCAATCGCTATGCCGCCAACATCATGTTGTTGACGAGAAAATGAAATGGCGTGTTTTTTTTCAATCGCATCCAGAACTTTATGTGCTTGTTCCATCACCTCTGGGCCAATCCCATCGCCCGGTAGAACTGCAATGTTGTATGTTTTATTCGTCATGTTAATCCTTTAATCTTTTCTATTTAATTTGCTTAATCAGAAAAGACCTATGCTTCTCTGATTTAAAATTTGTTTAAGCTTTTTTAAACCGTTGCTACTTTCTTTTGTTTAATTTCAGCAATTTGGTCTGCACGGTGAATGCTATTAATAACATGAAGTAAAGCTTGACCAGACGCTTCTATAATATCAGTTGCTAAACCGGTACCGTGATACTTACGACCTTTATAGTTTGCAATGATATCAGCTTGACCCAAGCCATCTTCACCTTCTCCTTTCGCGGTTAAATCAAACTTATCCAGTACAATCTCATAGCCTGTTAGTTTATAGATACATTGATAAAGTGCATCAACAGGGCCATTACCGACCGCGGCTTCACATTTCTCTTCATCACCACAAAGTAGCTTGATACTGGTTGTCGCCATTACACTGCCAGATTGCACACTTAGGTAGTTCAACTTATAGAAATCGTCTTCATCACGTAAGTTTGCAAAATGCATTAGGGCTTCTAAATCGTAATCAAACACTTGGCCTTTACGATCCGCTAGCTTCACAAAATCTGCATATAGCGTGTCTAGATTGTATTCTTCATCTTTATAACCCATCGCATCCATGTGGCTCTTAACGGCTGCACGGCCTGAACGACTGGTTAGGTTTAACGCTTTGTTTTTAAGACCGATAGACTCTGGTGTCATGATTTCGTAAGTGTTTTTATTCTTAAGCATGCCATCTTGGTGAATGCCTGAGGAGTGGCTAAAGGCGTTTGCGCCTACGATAGCCTTATTACTTTGAATTGGCATGTTACAAAGCTGACTTACCAACTTACTGGTGCGGTGGATTTCATCATTTTTAAGACATGTATGGACGCCTAGATATTCAGAACGAGTCTGTAGAATCATCGCAATTTCTTCTAGAGAACAGTTACCTGCACGCTCACCAATACCATTAATTGTCCCTTCAACTTGGCGAGCCCCCGCTTGAACCGCAGCAATAGAGTTAGCTACTGACATACCCAAGTCATCATGACAGTGGACTGAGATGATTGCTTTATCGATGTTTGGAATACGGTTAAATAATTGCTGAATAATGCCACCAAATTCACCTGGAATGGTGTAACCAACCGTGTCTGGAATATTGATTGTATTTGCACCTGCATTAATGGCTGCTTCAACCATACGGCATAAATTATCAATAGGAGTACGTCCTGCATCTTCACAAGAAAACTCTACATCATCCGTATATTTACGTGCGTGTTTAACTGCTTTTACGCCCATCTCAACTACATCATCGTAGCTACGGCGTAATTTATCTTGAACATGAACCGTCGACGTTGAAATAAAGGTATGAATTCGGAACGCTTCAGCGACTTTTAACGCTTCAGCTGCCGCATCAATATCTTTAGGGACTGCACGAGCTAGGCCACAAATTCGGCTGTGTTTAATGTGTTGTGCAATGGTTTGAACCGATTCAAAATCACCCGGCGATGACACAGGAAAGCCCGCTTCAATAACGTCCACTCCTAGGCGCTCAAGTGCGTACGCAATCTGCAATTTTTCTTTTACGGTTAAGCTTGCTGATAGTGCTTGTTCGCCATCACGTAGGGTGGTGTCGAAGATAATGACTTGATCGCTCATGGGCTTGCTTCCTTGTTTTTGTCATTTGCCTTGATGACGGATATCCATAAAAAAACCCGCCATGGTTAGCGGGTTTTAAAATTTGGTTTATGGTTTCTTTTGTTCCACAACCTACCCGCGTGAGATGTTCACGATAAGGAGGAGGTTTAAAGCAAAAGAAGATACTGTTTTCATTTGAAATACAATCCATAAAAAATAATTAACAAATTAATATCGTACTTAGCTAATATCGTCAACCTTTAAATGATGTTTTTACCTTATATGGATGTTTTTTTGATTAAATGTTAAAAAATATAAGAAAAACGATTGCTATGATGTGTTTTTATACAAAGGCAAGCGTATTTTGAATTCTTAATAGTACAATTAAGAACTATCTAGTTATTATCTGGCGTGACGTTAAGTAAACATAAGAGATGCACATAATGAAAATAAATAAAAAATTCCTCTTTTTTCCAGTTGTTGCGGTTGGTGTGATTATTCTTATTACCATCACGAAATTGCGCCCAGATGCTGAAACCAAGCCACTTGAAGATCGTTCAAAAGTCGTCAATATCCAAATGTTAGAACCTCAATCCATTGCTCCTCAAGCCATTGGTTATGGAAAAATTAGACCAAAGTTTGAATGGAAAGCCATTGCTGAAGTATCTGGCAAAGTGGTGTATCGCCACCCTAAATTACACAAAGGAAATATTTTATTAGCAGGTACTGAAGTTTTGCGAATTGATCCGCTTGATTATGAGTTGAAACTCGCTCAAGCAGAAGCCGACTTAGGATCGAGTCAAACTCAATTGGCAAAAGTGGATTTAGAAGAAAAAAACATTCGAAATACATTAAAAATAGAAAAGAATCGACTTTTAATCAGTAAGAAAGAGTTAAACCGTAAAATAAATTTGCAAAAGAAAGGATTAACGTCTCAATCGGATTTAGACCAGCAGAATCAATCTTATTTAGCGCAACAGAAAGTGGTACAAGATATTCAGAATCAAATCTTATTATTGCCTGATGAAAGAAAAGTGGCCGCGGCAATGGTGAAGGTAAACCAAGCAAAATTAGAAGAAGCGCAACGCTCTTTAGCAAAAACATCGATTATATTACCAGCGGATGTACGTATTTCTGAGGTGGATATTGAAGCAGAACAAGTGGTTAATCTGCAGCAAACCATGTTTATTGCTCATGGAATTCAAACCATGGAGATGGAAGCGAAAATATCTATTCATGACATGCAAACATTAGCTCAAAGTGTGAAAGCCTTTGAGGTAAGTGAACAGGGCATGCCAAATATTGATTCATTACCACTAACGGCGAATGTAGAGCTAAGCAGTGGTCGCTTTAATGCTAAATGGGAAGCGAAAGTCGCTCGTATCAGTGAAACGGTCGATCCAAATCAAGCGACGGTTGGCGTTATTTTAGAAATAGATCAAAACTACCGTTCTTTTCAACCCAACTCATTACCACCATTAGTGAATGGGATGTTTGTCAAAGCAAGGATCGAAGGTGAAGTGTCAGAGCAGTGGGTGATCCCTGAAAGCGCATTGCATGGCGATAAGATCTATTTATTAGGGCAAGATAACAAATTAATTATCCTTCCGATTGAGATTGTTTATCGACGCAATAACCAAGTCGTTGTTGCTGGAGACATTAAGGATAATGATCGTTTGATCTTAAGTGATCTGCTGCCTGCGATTAATGGTATGAAATTACGTTTAGCTAAATCAAATATTGATGAGGAGCCTGTGCAATGATCAAGTTCTTTGCTCGTCATCCAACCGCAGCTAACTTATTAATGCTCACTATATTGCTGCTTGGTTTGGTTTCTTTATCTCAATTAAAACGAGAAACATTTCCTGAATTTAGTCCTCCTTATATTTTAGCTGGTGTTGCGTACCCAGGGGCTTCTCCAAAAGAGGTGGAGGAGAGCATTTGTGTTCGTATGGAAGATGCCGTCGATGGCTTAGGTAATATTGAAGAAACCAAATGTGAGGCGATAGAAGGTTCAGCACGATTAGTGATTAAGCTGAATGAAAAAGCCGATATTGGTCGTATGTTAGTTGATGTACAAACCCAAATTGATTCAATTAATGATTTTCCAACAGAAATTGAATCCCCAATGGTTCAAGAGCTTGATTGGAATGAACCTGTAGTGGATGTGGCGATTACCGCAGATACCACATGGCCAGAATTAAAAGTATACGCAGAGAAATTAAAACAAAGTTTAAAACTTGATTATGATGTTTCTTTAGTTGAGGTGAGTGGGTTTTCTGATCATCAATATCGTGTAGAGCTGGATGAAAGCGCCATTCGCCAATTGGGATTAAATGTTAGTGATATCGCCAATCAGTTAGCTCAACAAAATATTAAATTGCCAAGTGGTAATATTGAAACTCCGGAAAAAAACTTTTTAATTCGCTTTGATGAGAGAAAAACAACACCTGAGGAATTAGTAAAAACGGTGATTGGGGCATCAGAGAATGGCGGATTAGTTCGCTTAGGTGATATTGCGACTATCACAGATCGTTTTGAACTTGATGAGCAGAAGGTGTTGTTTGATGGTAAGCCATCAGCGGTACTTAAGATCCGAAAAAATAAAGCCGATGATGCATTACGAATTAAAGAACGGGTTTCTGAATTTGTTGAATATCAGCAATCTATTGCGCCAGATGGTGTGACGTTAGAAATGACCAATGATCTTTCATCATTGCTTTGGGATCGCTTAACCATGATGGTAAAAAACGGGTGGCAGGGGATCATTCTTGTTTTTCTAACCATGTGGTTATTTTTTACCTTTCGATATTCTTTCTGGGTTGCTGCTGGCCTGCCTGTGGCTTTTTTAGGTGGGCTCTTCTTAATGGCCAGCTTAGGACTTTCTATCAATATTATGTCCCTCGTCGCCTTATTGATGGCCATCGGGATCATGATGGATGATGCGATTGTAATTGCAGAATCCATAGCTTCTCATCTAGATAGGGGGCAAGAGATTGATGATGCGGTATATAACGGTGTTAAAAAAGTATTCCCCGGTGTTCTATCTTCATTTTTAACGACGGTGTGTATTTTTGGTAGTTTGATGTTTTTGCAGGGGGAAATGGGGGCTGTATTAAAGGTTATTCCTCAGGTTCTTATTTTAGTGCTTTCCTTGAGTCTTATTGAGGCGTTTTTAATCCTACCTAATCATTTAAGCCATTCATTACACAGAGCAAAAAACGATAAACCTATTGCAGGGTTTAAAAAGAAAGTATTGGACCGTTTTGAGCTCTTTAGAAATACCACCTTGGTTAATGCGGTAACTAAGGTGGTTGAATGGCGCTACGCATTTTTAGGTGCAGTTATCGCAAGTTTATTGGTTTCTTTTTCTTTGATATCTGGTGGCGCGTTAAAGTTTGTTGGTTTTCCAGAACTCGATGGTGATATTGCCGAGGCTCGTATTATTTTACCGCCTGGTTCTTCTTTATCTCAAACTGAGTTAGTGGTCGATAAGATAGTCAACGCAGCTAAAAAATTAAATAGTCAATGGAGTGAAGAAAAAGAAGGTGGAATACCTTTAGTTGAACACATTACCGAGCAGTTTAATACTAATGCCGACGCTAATGAATCTGGCCCGCACTTAGCGACTATTCGTTTAGATTTATTAGGGGCTGAAAAACGAAATACCTTAATTGATGATTTTATTGATGCATGGCGTGAAGAAGTCGGAGATTTAGCAGAACCATTAATTATGGTTTTTAAGCAGCCAACCATGGGGCCGGGTGGAAGGGCGATTGAAATTCGCATGATGGATGATGACTTACACACATTAAAATCAGCATCATTAGAAGTTCAATCTTATTTGAATGATTTTGCAGGCGTTTATGGCGTGCTTGATGACATGAGAATGGGGAAAGAAGAAGTATTAGTAAAACTTCGCCCAGGTGCTGAAGCTTTTGGTGTGACAGGTCAACTGATTGCTAACCAATTACGCGCGGCTTACTTTGGACAAACGGCGGATGAAATTCAATTAGGTGTTGAGAATATTGAAATTGAAGTGCGTTTAAATAAACAACAAGCGGGTGACTTGCATACCTTAGAAAATTTCCCAATCATTTTGCCTACTGGAGAACAAATACCTCTAGCCTCTATCGCAATACTTGATTTTCAAAGAAATTATGTGCGAATACAGCGAATTAATGGGTTAAGAACCTTAAGTGTTTTTGGTGATGTCCACGCATCGCAAGTTAGTTCAACAGAAATACTTAATCAATTTAAAAAAGAACTCGCGCCGGAACTAAAAAAGAAATACCCAGGGCTGCGTTTTGATTTTGAAGGTGAAGCGAAAGATTCAGCCGAAACAGGGCAATCCATTGGTACTGGATTTATGCTTGGATTGTTTGGGGTCTTTGTTATTCTCAGTTTCCAATTTAGAAGCTACTTAGAACCGTTTGTGGTGATGTTGGCAATACCATTAGCGTTAATTGGTGTGTTATGGGGACATGTTTTATTAGGCTACCCATTGAGCATGCCAAGCATTATGGGCTTTGTGTCTTTAGCGGGCATTGTCGTTAATGATTCGATTTTATTGGTGCAGTACATACGCCACCATGTTGATGACGGTGACTCTGTTTATGAATCAGTCGTCAAAGCAAGTCGTGAGCGTTTTAGGGCGGTATTTTTAACCTCAATTACAACGGCAGCAGGCTTATTACCATTATTATTAGAGACCAGTTTGCAGGCGCAAGTTATTCAACCCTTAGTGGTGTCGATTGTCTTTGGTATCTTTACTTCAACCTTGTTGGTGTTGTTTATGATCCCAGCGGCTTATGCCATTCTGGCTGATTTTGGCTTAGTGAAGAAGCATCAAGAGTTTCATTAAAGCTAAAGAATAAGACTATTAACTAGAATGCAAACAGTAAGTTAACCGAGAATACCGAATCGGTATTACTTAGCCCTGGGGGGACGCGGTCAAGATACTCTTGTGATTGTGCAACCCTTAGGGCGATTTCTTCAGTAATGTTATTAGTGACACTGACTTCAGAATCGACACGAGTATTACTGTGACCTGCGGTAATGGTGACTTCACCCGCTAAGGTTAAGTTATCAAGTGCCTTCCAAGACATATTTATATTGGTTCGAATTATGGGCTCTTGAACTGTTTCAGGCAAAATTAAATCATCATCATCAATTTCATCTAAATTAGGGTTTTGGTAACGAAAACCCGGACCGACTTCTACCTCTAATAATAACTTCTCTGAATTACTGATTTGATAACCCAAACCACCAGAAAAAGTATAGTCATTAAAATATGCGCTGTATTTGGTATTTAGCCCTTTAAAGTTGGCATACAAGTAGTAATCAGGACTGATCTTATAGTCACTTTGTAAATTAAGGCTTAGTTGATTTTTATTTGCTTCACCATCTTTTTCAGATAAGTAATATTTTATTTCGCCAGTATGGCGGTGCTGTCCAGATGTGTAGCTGCCCTCAAATCGGCTATTGAGTGATTGAGAGTCGCTGTTACCATTATTTGATTGGTAACCAAATTCCACTTGGCTTTCCCACGGTGATGGGGGCAACGTATCCGTGTCTTCAGTATCGAGCTCATTAGCATGCACTGACGTACTAATAGTAATAAGCCCAGTTAGAAACACTTTTTTTAACACGCATCAATCTCAAAAAGAATAAAAGAGGTCGGATAGTATAGATGTTTTCTTGATTCAAATAGTTAAATTTGAGTCAAAATCTTTATTTTGCGAATGGTAAGGTTGCTAGAGAAGGATTGTTATTTCATCCATGTTTCTTTTGGTTATAATGTAGAGCTAAATTTAGGATGGTGAAAAGTAGTAATGGCTGATAATCGAAATCAAAACCGCAAACCAGACGCACAAGTAGACGCGTTAAAAGTACCGCCGCATTCATTGGAGGCAGAGCAATCTGTCCTTGGTGGTTTGTTACTTGATAATGAGCGTTGGGATACCGTTGCAGAAAAAGTGGTGGCAGGAGATTTTTATAGCCGACCGCATCGACTCATCTTTGAGTCAGTTAAATCCATCCTAGAAAATAGTATGCCTTTGGATTTAATTACCTTATCTGAGCACCTTGAGCGCCATGAGAAATTAGATTCTGTAGGCGGTTTTGCGTATCTGGCTGATTTAGCTAAAAATACCCCAAGTGCTGCAAATATTAATGCTTATGCAGATATTGTTCGTGAGCGAGCAATGGTACGTAACCTTATCGGCGTTGCGAATGAAATTGCAGATGCAGGCTATGATCCACAAGGCCGAACATCAGAAGATTTACTCGACATGGCCGAAAGTAAAGTGTTTGCCATTGCAGAAGAGCGCACTACTGAAAATGAAGGCCCTCAAAATGTCGATTCAATTTTAGAGAGAACCTTAGAGCGTATCGAGATCTTATATCAAAGCCCGCAAGATGGTGTGACAGGGGTATCGACGGGGTTTACTGATCTCAATAAGAAAACCGCAGGCTTACAAGGTTCTGATTTAATCATTGTTGCTGCTCGTCCATCGATGGGTAAAACCACCTTTGCGATGAACTTGTGTGAAAACGCCGCAATGGACCAAGACAAACCCGTACTTATTTTCTCACTAGAGATGCCAGCAGAACAGCTGATGATGCGTATGTTAGCGTCACTTTCTCGTGTTGACCAAACTAAAATTCGTACCGGTCAATTAGATGATGAAGATTGGGCGCGCATTTCGTCTACCATGGGTATTTTGACCCAAAAGAAAAACATGTATATCGATGATAGTTCAGGCTTAACACCAACCGAACTTCGTTCTCGTGCGCGTCGTGTTGCACGTGAAGCGGGTGGGTTAAGTATGATCATGGTCGATTACCTTCAGTTAATGCGAGTTCCGGGTTTACAAGATAATCGTACGTTAGAAATCTCTGAAATTTCACGTTCATTAAAAGCATTAGCAAAAGAGTTGAACGTTCCTGTTGTGGCTCTATCTCAGTTGAACCGTTCCCTAGAGCAGCGTGCCGATAAGCGCCCAATTAACTCGGATCTTCGTGAGTCGGGAGCGATCGAGCAAGATGCCGATTTAATCATGTTTATTTACCGTGATGAGGTTTATAACCCTGAGAGTAATCGTAAAGGCATCGCAGAAATTATTTTGGGTAAACAACGTAACGGTCCAATCGGCTCGGTAAGTCTGACATTCCAAGGGCAATTCTCACGTTTTGATAACTACGCAGGCCCTGCGTTTGATGATGAATAAGGCAAATAGTATGAGCTACATGAAAGCGGCGACTGCCCAAGTTGATATGTCAGCGTTAGCACATAATTTGCAAAAGATTAAACAACAAGCGCCAAACAGTAAGCTTCTTGCTGTTGTTAAAGCAAATGGTTATGGCCATGGGCTACTGAATATAGCAAAAGGGGCGCAAGGTGCTGATGCATTTGGCGTGGCTCGTATAGAAGAAGCATTACAACTTCGTGCTGGTGGTATCGTTAAGCAAGTATTGCTACTTGAAGGTTTTTACTCTGCTGGTGACTTACCTATTTTGGTCACAAATAACATTCAGACAGCAGTACATTGTAAAGAGCAATTAGAAGCACTGGAAAGCGCTGAACTTGAAGGCCCAGTAGTTGTTTGGCTAAAAGTGGATTCAGGAATGCATCGTTTAGGTATTCGTCCTGAAGAGTATCAAGAATACGTAGATCGTTTGCACGCATGTAAAAATGTTGCGAAGCCACTGCGTTACATGAGCCATTTTGGTTGTGCTGATGAGTTAGATAATCTAACAACCAATAAGCAAATAGATACCTTTATGTCATTAACTGATGGTTGCCAAGGTGAGCGCTCTCTGGCCGCATCCGCAGGGTTATTAGCATGGCCTGATAGCCAATTAGACTGGGTTAGACCTGGGATTATTATGTATGGGGTTTCACCATTTGCGAATCAATCTGCACAAGAGTTAGGTTATTTACCTACCATGACCCTTACCTCTCATTTAATCGCGGTTCGTGATGTAAAAGCCGGCGAAAGTGTTGGCTATGGAGCAATGTGGACCAGCGAACGTGATACCAAAATTGGGGTTATTGCGATTGGCTATGGTGATGGTTACCCTATTGCAGCACCTAACGGTACACCTGTTTTAGTTAATGGGCGCAAAGTCTCGATTGCTGGTCGAGTATCTATGGATATGCTTACCGTTGATCTTGGTCCTGATGCTCAAGATAAAGTGGGTGATGAAGCCATTTTGTGGGGACGAGATCTTCCTGCAGAAGAAGTTGCAGAGCACATAGGAACGATTGCTTATGAGTTAGTGACTAAACTAACATCACGAGTACAGATGCAATATATTTAATGAGATTACTTTGAATTCATTTCCATTCAAAAGCGCTACTGGTTTAGCGCTTTTTCTTATTATGCCTTTTTCTTTTTTGGGTGATGCGTTTGCCAAAGAAGATATTTGGCCAACATCATTACCAGAAACTTCAGCGGTTCCTTTTCTATTTTCGTCTGAAAGCTTGGGGACTACCATAGGCGCTGCCGCGGTAATGAAAGGAGTAGGCCAACCTCAAGCGACATTATTTGCAGCGGGACTTTATTCAAGTAAAGGCTCTTATATGACGTACTTGTCTGCAAATAATTTTCAAGTCGGTCATTCATGGTTAGTCGGGGCTAATGCGTATAATGCTAATTTCAAAGAGATGGATTATCACCTAGGCTCTGCCGGTAGTAATAACTCCAATGTGAATGACGAAGTGTTTACCGACAGTATCGAAGCACAATACCATTTAACGGCTAATTACATTTTACCTATTGGTAATGCAAAAACGATTGGAGCGAGAGCAGCCTATCTTCCTGAACGAAAAATAAATGGGTTTAATCCATTAGAAAGTGGAGTGTCGAGTATTGAGTTTAGCCCTTTCTATTACTCTCGAAAATTGCTGGATGTTACAAATTGGAATGAGCCTGACTCTAATTGGGGC
>JAAGZR010000573.1 GCA_024206155.1 Aliivibrio sp. | reverse complement strand
TGGCTTTGTACAACAAGCAGTAAATATAGGGATGATTATCGTTGGTGTTTATCTTATTGCTAATGGTGATTTAACGATGGGTGCTTTAATTGCTTCAACAATGTTGAGTGGTAAAGCAATAGGACCATTAGTGCAAATATCCTTGCTATCAACAAGATACAACCAAGCTAAATCGTCAATGACGATCATTGAAGAGCTAATGGCGATGCCTGATGAGCAAGAAGAAGATAAGCGTTATATCCATCGACCTGTTTTACAAGGGAAGATTGAACTTGATAAAGTAAGTTTTAATTATCCAGAATCACAGGTAGCTGCAGTTCGAGATATAAGCCTTACGATTAATCCGGGAGAGAAAGTTGCTATTATCGGAAGAATAGGCTCAGGAAAAACAACATTAGAACGTCTCATAATGGGCCTGTATCAAGCGACAGCAGGTTCTGTTCGTATAGATGACACAGATATCTCTCAACTTCACCACGTGGACGTGAGGCGTAATATAGGCTGTGTACCGCAAGATATTACTCTATTTTATGGTTCTATCAGAGATAATATTACGCTAGGACGTGAGCTGTCTGATGATGCTGAAATGATAGATGCAGCCAACCGTGCTGGAGTTACGGCATTTACTCAGCAAGATCCTGCAGGTTTAGAGCGTCAGGTAGGTGAAGGCGGTTTATTATTATCTGGTGGTCAGCGTCAATCAGTTGCGATTGCTCGGGCGTTAATAGGTCGTCCTCCAGTACTATTAATGGATGAGCCGACGAGCAGTATGGATAATCGCTCAGAAATGCTGTTTAAAAATCAGTTATCACATTTAAAGTCTTCTGAAACTTTGATTATTATTACACATAAAACATCAATGTTGGATATTGTTGATCGTATTATTGTCATGGAAAAGGGACATATCATTGCTGATGGACCTAAAAACCAGGTCTTAAATGAACTAAAAACAGGTAAGGTAAAAGCGGCAAGTTAGCTATTATTTATCTCGTAATGAAATGGCAGCCAGTGAAATGGCTGCCTTTTTTCTATTTAATCAGAAATGTATTCAGATGAGTATGAAGCGTAATATTATTTTTTCTTACGAGTGAATATATTCCATTCGTTAATTACATCTCCTTTAAATCCCACAACGCTAGCAACAACACGTCGATTTAGTGCATGACTTATCGCTGAGTCTCCTTTTGCTATTAACTGTGTATCACCAAAACCGACAGTTTCAATTCTATCTGGTTCCACACCGTATTCGATTAACGCGATACGTACAGCAGAAGCTCGTAATTTTGACAAGTGGATATTATATTCGGCGTTTCCTTGTTGACTCGCAAAGCCCTGCAGTTGAATTGAGGTATCAGGGTACTCACCAAGAAACTCAGCCATGGTTCGGATCTCTGTTTTAAAGATCGGAGAGATCTCTGAAGAGTCATTGGCAAACAGGATTTTAAGATCTTTTTTATTTGAATGCTCTATATACTCAGCGCAGCCATCATTATCAATTTGAGCACCAATGGGTGTCCCTGGACAAATATCTCGAGCATTAATTACACCATCATAATCAGCATCTCTAAGATCTGCGATTTGATTTGATTTTGGTGTTTCCATGTAATCTTTATCACCTGATACGCAGGCTGTTAAGAAAAGGCTTGCAATAAGTACGGGGTAAATTGAAGTTTTCATGCTTATTTATCCTCTTCTTCAGATTGTTTAGAGTCCCATTTTTTTGGTGTATCTATGAGTAATGAAGGTAGAAGCGTTCCTGTTGCATGCAACACTCTGTATTTAGCAAATTGTTCAGAGTAGTGTGCATCTAAATAAGACTTACGAGCCTCAAATAACTCGTTTTCTGTGTTTAAAAGATCAAGCAAAGTACGTTTACCTATTCGGTATTGTTTTTCATACGCGATAACGGTATCTGATGCAGCATCAACATGATCGGCTAAAAATTGTTTTTGCTGCAGTGTAAGATCTAGAGCACTCCATGAAAGACGGAATCCTTCTTCGACATTCCGATAAGCACTATCACGAAGATCTTTTGCCATATTTAATTGATAAGCACTCTTATCTGAGTTTGCACTGTCACTTCCTCCGCTATATAAGTTATAGCGCATACGTATCATGGCAGAAAACTCATCACTATTACCCTCTATACCGCCGGCATCATCTCGCCATGTTTGAGCCGCTTCAAAAGAGAATGTTGGATAATTGGTACTTTTAGATTGAGCGTATTGATATTTTGCTGCTTTAACATCAGATTGAGCAGTTAAGATCACCGGGTGATATTCAAAAGCACGCTCAATTCCTTCTTGCTGACTTAAAGGTAGCGTATTAGCATCTGCTCTTGGGTAGATTAGAGCTTGAGGTGGCGAACCTACGATTTGGGTAAACACTGTATGCGTATCAAATAGATTGTTTTGAGCGGCAAGTAAATTGCCATGAGCTCGAGCGATACGAGCTTCTACTTGAGATACATCAGCTGTTGATCCGATACCTGATGTGGCTCTTTTTTTAATGTCTTTGTAGATTTTTTTATGAATAGCTAGGTTACTTTCGGAAAGTGCTAATACTTCTGTTGCTTTTATTGCGTCTAAATAGACTTGCGATACATCAAGCGCTTTATTTTCTGCTAGGGATATTAATTGTAAACGCGCAGATTCTGCTTCTGCTTTTGTCCTATTTATATCGTTAATTGTATTAGACCCATCCCAAATTAATTGAGTTAACGACAGAGTCGCATCTTTACGAGTCATGTCTGTTGAAGGCGTAGATGTTGAATCAGCCGGGTTGATACTTTCTAAACCTATGCCTGCATCTAAATCAATCGATGGTAAATAATTGCCAGAAACGCTTTCGCTATCAGCAATAAAGCTTAAATAGGAATTATATGCTTTTTTTACTTCTGGATTTGTTGTCAGTGTTTGAGATATGGCTTGCTCTAACGTTTGAGCTTGAGCTGATACGCTTAAAACAAGCAAGCTACTGTAAGTGGCCAGTTCCATCCATTTCAAAGTTCTTCTCCCTATTATCGTACTTTTATAAACCACAAATTAAGACGATATATAATTGTATAAACAATTAAAAATAACGATGGTGTTATCGCTATATGATCTTTTTGTTATATTGGAAATGCTACGTTATTAAAATATAAAAAGCAAAAATTAACTTATTGAAATATGACAAATAATACTCTGTCATTAAGTTAAATAAAAAAAAATTGACGAGCTTTGAAAAATGAAAATAAAAAACAAATACATACCGTCTCACAAATGAGAGTAATTTAAGTTTATCTTTATAAAAAATTTTTGTTGCCGTTTCTTACCGATTAAATTTACAAATTTTATGGGTTGAGTATCACATTTGCGAAGCGGTACATAAAAATGAAAATAAATAAGGAATAGGACAATTTTGTAACGTCACTTTTACGTTTTTCGCTTCTTTCATGTTGTGGTGATATTGTTATTAATATGATAAATTTACAATCATATGTTACTGGTTGTTATGTAAAAGATAATCAGTGTGAATAAATGGATTTGGGGATTTGTCATGGCTGGAAATACATCAATAAATGCAGAGCAGATAATTGTTATTGATAAAAATGGTAACTTAAAGCTAATTGCTCCAGGTGAAAAGGTGCTTCCCGGTGAAATCGCTGTTGAAGGTTCTTCTGGTAGGTTAGTAGTTAGCAGTATTGATTTACCGGAAAAAAATGATGACATTAATGCAATACTAAATGCAATTGTTGATGGCCAGGATCCAAGTCTTATCGCTGAAGCACCGGCTGCCGGCGAAAATAGCGGTTCAAGTTTGACTACATCAGCAGAGATTGAACGGGTTGGAAAAAGCACTATTGCTGAAACAAATTTTGATACTTCCTCATTAGAGTCTCTTGGGCTATCGAAAACACAAAGTTTAACATTATTAGATCAATACAAGGCATATGGAGAGACTGAAGAGTTTCAGGTTCCTAATTCAAATAATGGCTTAGTTAAAACCGCGCCGACTTTATTTATTCAAGAAATCGATGAGAACGGCGTAATTAATGAAGAACGCGCAGAAAATGGCATTCAGGTGGATGTTGTGCTCCCTACAGGGACTGAAAAAGGTGACAGAATTGAGCTGCGCGATGGCGAAGGAACTGTGGTTGGTGAGCATCTAATTACTGAAGATGATATTACAAATGGCAAAGTAGAAATCACTGTACAAACTCCAGAGAATGATCGTGGCTACGAATATGTTGCTGATATTACCGATCCAAGCGGTGATAAGGGCCCAAGGTCTAATGAAGTTGAGTTTGAGTTGGATACGAAAGTATTGACCGAGACGGACGGCGATGGTGATGCGGGCATTACGTCAGACATCACGGATTCGACCAACAGTGGTTCGAACGACGACACCATCACCAACGTTAATACGCCGGACATCACGGGTGTGACGGAAGCGGGCGCGACCGTGACCATCACATACACGGATGCGACCGATACCGTTCGCACAGCGACAGGCACAGCGGATGCAAATGGTGTCTACACCATCGCTATCACGAACGAGCTGAAAGAAGGCTCAAACTCGCTGAACATCGCAGCGAAAGATACGGCAGGCAACACAACGAACGCGACGCAAGACGTGACGGTTGATACGATGGCGGACAACGACGGCGACGGCGTGACCGTGGCGATCACGGGCATCACAGAAGACACCGGCACGGCGGGCGACTACGTCACCACAGACAACACGCTGAAAATCTCAGGCACGGTGGACGTGGATGACAACAATACGTTGAG
>JAAGZR010000080.1 GCA_024206155.1 Aliivibrio sp. | reverse complement strand
TAACTCGTTTCCGCTCGACTTGCATGTGTTAGGCCTGCCGCCAGCGTTCAATCTGAGCCATGATCAAACTCTTCAATTTAAGATTTTGTGACTCAACGAATACTGACTTCAAAACTACAAAAAGTAATTCTAAAGCTATTATCATTCCAACAGAATGATAATGAATTGACTGTGCCGATAATAAATTATCGATTGGTCACTCAGTTCATTGAAATCAAGTTGAAACCGAAGTTTCATTTTTGATATTCATCAACGAGTGCCCACACAGATTGATAGGTTTAAATTGTTAAAGAGCTTTGCTTTCAGTGCCTTAGCACTTAAGCAGGACGCGTATAATACGCTTTCTACTTTGAAAGTCAACATAAAATACTAAGAAAACTTAGAACTCTATGGTGACTTGTCTATTAAATAGACAAAGTCGAATTTAAAGCCTGGCGATGTCCTACTCTCACATGGGGAAGCCCCACACTACCATCGGCGCTATTGTGTTTCACTTCTGAGTTCGGCATGGAATCAGGTGGGTCCACAATGCTATGGTCGCCAAGCAAATTTT
>JAAGZR010000572.1 GCA_024206155.1 Aliivibrio sp. | reverse complement strand
GGTGCAATCAAAGGCGTTGGTGAAGGCCCAATTGAAAATATCATCGAAGCACGCAATAAAGGCGGGCATTTCCGTGATTTATTCGATTTTTGTGCTCGCATTGATACAAAGAAAACCAATAAGCGAGTTGTCGAAAAGTTGATCCGCTCAGGCGCATTAGATCGTCTTGGGCCGCATCGTGCAGCACTAATGGCTTCATTAGAGGACGCCATGAAAGCGGCAGGCCAGCATCATCAAGCCGAAGCTTTTGGTCAATCTGATATGTTTGGGGTGTTAACACAAGCGCCAGAAGAAGTAGAGCAAGCGTATATTCATGTACCAAGATGGCCTGAAAAAGTATGGCTTGAGGGAGAGCGTGAAACATTAGGTCTTTATTTAACTGGACACCCAGTGAATGCCTATATTAAAGAGTTGTCTCGATATACGACTTGGCGATTGAATGATGCTCACGTTACGAGACGTGATCAAACAGTAACAGTTGCAGGTTTAGTGATTGCTGCTAGAGTAATGACCACTAAACGAGGTAATCGTATTGGTTTGATGACATTAGATGACAGATCTGGCCGAATGGAAGTGATGTTGTTCTCAGATGCGCTTGATCGATACGCTGATTTACTAGAAACTGATAAAATAGTGCTCGTTTCGGGACAGGTCAGCTTTGATGATTTCAATGGTGGGCTTAAAATGTCAGCCCGTGAAGTGATGTCATTGGGAGATGCACGAGAAAAATACGCTCGTGGGCTATCCGTTTCTGTTACCAATGCGCAAATTAACAACCAGTTTTTTGAACGCTTTAGTCAAATACTAGAGCCGAACCGAGCAGGGACCGTTCCTGTAAATGTATATTATCAGCGAGCGGATGCTCGTGTTAAGTTGGTCTTAGGAACTGAATGGCGAGTGACGCCAACAGACCAACTGATGGATGATTTGAAATCGTTGCTTGGCGAACAGCAAGTCGAGCTTGAATTTAACTAGAATAAATAAGGCTACTAATTTGAGTAGCCTAGAACTAACAAGGATTCTTTAATGAGCCTAAATTTTCTTGAATTTGAAAAACCAATTGCAGAACTAGAAGCTAAGATTGAAGCGCTGCGTGATATTTCTCGTCGTGGTGGAGATAATACGCTTGATCTAGAAAAAGAAATTAAGCAATTAGAAGATAAATGTTTAGAGCTTAAAAAGAAAACATTTAGTGACCTAGGTGCATGGGAAGTTGCTCAACTTGCTCGTCACCCAGAGCGCCCATATGTATTAGATTACATCGAACTTATGTTTACCGAGTTTGATGAATTAGCTGGCGATCGTGCTTTTGCTGATGATAAAGCACTTGTCGGTGGTATTGCTCGTTTAGATGGTCGTCCAGTGATGGTTATTGGTCATCAAAAAGGTCGTGGCACAAAAGAAAAAGTATTACGCAATTTCGGTATGCCAAAACCAGAAGGTTACCGTAAAGCAAAACGCTTAATGCAAATGGCAGAGCGCTTTAAAATGCCTATCATTACTTTCATCGATACCGCTGGTGCTTACCCAGGTGTTGGCGCGGAAGAGCGTGGCCAATCTGAAGCGATTGCAATGAACTTAAAAATCATGTCAGAGCTAAGTGTTCCAGTTATTTGTAACGTGGTTGGTGAAGGTGGTTCAGGCGGTGCACTAGCAATTGGTGTGGGTGATTATGTGAACATGCTTCAGTACTCTACTTACTCTGTAATTTCCCCAGAGGGTTGTGCTTCAATCTTATGGCGTGATTCAGATAAAGCGCCACAAGCTGCTGAAGCGATGGGCCTTGTCGCTCCTCGCCTAAAAGAGTTAGAGTTGATTGATACGATTATCGATGAACCACTAGGTGGTGCGCACCGAGATCATAAAACGACCGCTGCAAATATTAAGGCACGTTTGATTGAACAATTGAATGAGCTTGAAGGTTTTGATGAAGAGGCATTGCTTGATCGTCGTTACCAACGCTTAATGAGTTACGGTTACTGCTGATAATTTTTGTCAGATAGAGTAAAGTGAAAGCGAGCCTGAGTGCTCGCTTTTTTATTATCTGGATATACTGTTTATGCTTTATTCTCAATTCTCATCTCAATTAGCTTCTTATCCTGTGGCTACACCACATCTTGTTGTTGCCTTAAGTGGTGGTATTGATTCTATGGTACTTCTTCGGTTGGCATCTATTTATGCTAAAGATAAGCAATTAGAGTGCATTGCCGTCCATGTTAATCATGGTTTAAGTCAGCATGCATTTGATTGGGAAGCCGTATGCCAAGCGCATTGTGATTCTTTATCAATCCCATTGTATATTGAGAGGGTTCAACTTGTTGTGAGCGCTCAAGATAGTTTGGAAGAGGTAGCAAGAAAAGCACGCTATAAAGCATTAGACAAGCATATGCAGGCCAATAGCTTATTACTTACGGGTCAACATCAAGATGATCAAGTAGAAACCTTTTTCTTAGCATTAAAAAGAGGCAGTGGACCGGCTGGATTATCCTCTATGCCATCAATTATGCCTTTATCTCAAGGTTATAAGTGTCGGCCATTACTTTCTGTTTCTCGAACTGAGATTGAGCAGTACGCACAAGAAAACCAACTTGACTGGGTTGAAGATGAAAGTAATAACGATACGCG
>JAAGZR010000571.1 GCA_024206155.1 Aliivibrio sp. | reverse complement strand
TTATATATATGGTATTTCTGTGTGGTTCTATTTCTATGACGCCACACAACTATCCAGCCTTCTTTTAATAATCTATTCCACCGACGATTGTCCCAACTGTAAGAGTAACTTCCATCTTGAAAGTCTTTTTTTCTAAACATGTCTATGCAGTCTAAGTAAATTAATAATTCTAGATCTGCATCGTTTAGATCGTTGTTTCTACAAGCCCATTTTCTTATGATGCGATAATGCTTCATAAGGTTGAGGTTTTTTATATCATCAGCCTCTAGTCTTCTCATAAAACAACTACAACATCACCGACTTTAATAACATGATAAGCTTCTTTTTCAACTTCTATTTTATGACCAGCGTGTCGATCGTAAAGTATGGTGCTACCTTTTTTTAAAGCTGATATATCGCTACCAGCTGAAACAACTGTAGCTTCTACGTATCTTATATCGTCTCTGTGGTTTTCTGCTAAAAGAAGACCACCTTTTGTTTTGGTGGTACCTTCTTTAGTCTTTTTTATAATTATGTTACTACCTACTGCTTTCATCAATTCTTAAATTATTAATTACACAATCTGTAGATAATATTGTTGTTGCTACTGAAGCCGCGTTTTTAAGAGCGCTTTTAGTTACCAGTAGTGGATCAATAATCCCTGCTCGTACCATGTTTACTTCCTTGCCTGTAACCACGTTTAGCCCTTTGTTTTTAACTTTAGGATAAACAACTTCAAGACCTGCGTTAGTAAGAATTGTTTCGTAAGGTGCTTTAATTGCGTCTAGCAATACTTGTTCACCTTCGCTCTTAGCTTTTATACTATCAGAAGCATTTAACAAGGCTATTCCACCTCCTGGTACTATACCCTCTTTTATAGCGGCTTTCGTAGCACAGATAGCATCTTCGACTCTATCTGTTTTTTCTTTTAATTCTATTTCAGAATTAGCACCCACTTTTACTATAGCTACTTTAGCTGATAGTAGCGCTAGCCTTTTTTCAAGCTTTACAAGCTTATTAGGGTTTTTCTCTTTTAAGAGTTGTTCTTTTAATTCTTTTATAACACTAGCAACTTCTTCTGATACGCCATCAACTTGAAGTATTGTATCCTCGTGTGATGTTACACTTTTAACGCATTGGCCTAAATGCTCTGGCTGTATCATATCCATGTCATCGCCAAGATCTTCATTTATAATAGTAGCGCTAGTTAACAGCGATAAGTCTTGCAGCATCTGCTGCTTATTTATACCGTAAGTTGGAGCGTCAATAACATTGACTTTAATAGCTCCTTTCATGCGGTTCATAGCTAGAGCTGACAAAACACCTTGTTCTAAATCGCCTATAATAAGCAAAGGTTTATTGTTTTTTATTACGTACTCTAGCACAGACTGAATCTGTCTTATTGTATCAACTGGTGATTCTAGCAAAAGCACTAGCGGCTTATCTAGTTCAGCAGTTTTTGTTGATTGATTGGTAATGAAATGAGAGTTCTTAAGCCCTTTGTCATACTGAACGCCGTCTACTGTTTCAACATGCGTTACACCGTCTGAAGATGTTTCCATCATAACTACACCTGTATTGTCGACAGCTCTAAACGCGTCAGCGATTATACCACCTAATTCAGGGTCATTGTTTGTAGAGATAGTTGCGATTTGATCAATCATATCGTCTTTAACCTCTACTGATAATTTCTTTAAATATGCTACAGTTTTTTCTACAGCGGTGTTTATACCGTCCTTAAGCTCTCTTGAGTTTGTTTTATTAGCAACTTTGTATGCTTCACTTAATATAGCATGTGCTAATACCGTAGCTGTAGTTGTACCGTCACCGGCTTCTTGCACTGTTTTGCGTGCTGCTTCTTTTAAAAGCGTAGCACCCATATTTTCTACTGGATCTCTAAGTATTATAGAATCGGCTACTGTTACACCATCTTTCGTGATGATTGGTCTACCGGTGTGATCTTCCAGCATTACACACTTACCGCTAGCACCAAGCGTGGAGCTAACGGCATTTGTGAGTTTTTCAATTCCTTTAAACACATTAACTCGGGCTTCTTCGCCAAAGTTAAGATTCTTGACTATTGCGTCTGACATGATTTAATTAGATTTAATTTAAGTATTGGTTTATTTAAAGGTCTTTACTACTTTTGGCCCGTTTATAAATTCAAGCTTCTTTTTGTAGTGTTCAATAGTTTTATCTATTGAAGTTTCAGCGGCTTCCATTGTTTCTCGCCGCGTAACATCCTTCCAGGTTTCTTCGTTTCGAAGATCTTGGTATTCTGTTTGGTAATAACCATTTGGTAATTGAACTATGCGCCAGTTAGCTTTATCAGTAATGTGGTTCCATAGTTTAATTTGGTTGTCGTCTGGTTGTGGTTGACTAGTCCACGAATTAGTCTCGTAATAAAACGTCATTTGGTTTTGGTTTTAATTGTTATTATTGGTTTGCACTTGCCCGTGCCAGGTATATTTTTTAGCAACACAGTTGCAAGGGATATTAAAACCCCTTGCTCTATGTGTATGCTGTTTTATGCTTATACTACTGTAATACCTGTTACGGTAATACCAGTTGGTAATTGCACTCTAGCTTTTACGCCTCCTGGGTTTGCTGTAAGAGCCGCGTTAATTGCGTCACGGACAGAAGCAACTGTTCCTGTACTGTCATGAGCAATTGTTACTTTTTTGTCGACGTATTCAACATCTGTAGCTGAATTAGAGACAGCTTCTACAGTTATAATACCTTCTACTCCTAATAAATAATCTCCTCCTTCAAAGCTTGAAGCTGAAGATTTAATTGCGATAAATTTTGCCATTTTGTTTTGTGTTTGTTTTTGTTAATGTTTATGTTTGGCTAGGTTTGTACAGTCCTAATCTGTTATACTTTATATACTCACTTGGTTTTATTGAATTTTACGTCCAAGTATCTATAAGAACTCTTCTCCATGTGTCTGTTGCAACGCAAACATATATGTGAGTAGCTGTAAATCTTATTTCTCCTAAAGTACCTGTTGCTGAAGCTGAGGCTGGAGCTGCGTTTAATGCGTTTACTCTAAATTGGCCAGTAGTAGTAACATCACCGTATGCCGTAACGCCAAGAGCTGAAGTGTCAAATCTTAA
>JAAGZR010000079.1 GCA_024206155.1 Aliivibrio sp. | reverse complement strand
GATAGAAAATCATTAGATAGTTTGTTCACGTTAGTGCATACGTTAAAGCGTAATTTGCATGATCAAATTGAAGAACTTCATCTTGGGATCACACCTATGCATGTACGAGTTATCAAGATCATTAACCACAAGCCGCACTGCACAGCCGTTGATATTGCTCACTATTTAAAGCGAGATAAAGCTCAGGTAACACGCCTTTTAAGCAGTTTACTTACACAAGAGCTCATCATTAAAGAACCAAACCCTGAAGATAAACGCAGCCAATGCCTTCGCATCACGGAAAGCGGCAAAGAGATTATGAAAAAAATATCAGGGATTGATAACAAGATGTTTGAAAAGATGTCGAAGGATCTTTCAGAGGCAGAAATCGCTGAATTTAAGCGTGTTTCAGAGAAGATGGCGAATAATCTTAACCGCTAATCTCCATCAAATAAATCAAGACTGATAAAAAGATTAAATTATCAACCGCGGAATAGGTTTAATCGTCACTTTCATTATTTAAGGAATCATCGTGCATAAATTCATTATGTATTTAACTGCGCTCTGCTTAACGCTGTTTTTTCTCGGGTGCTCAACTTTCTCCAATAACAACAAACCTTTAAATTTATCTGGGCAGTATTACAATTACCTGCAACCCTCGTTTGATCAGTACTTAGCAGAAACCAAAGATTGGCTCTCTGATCATCGTGCTTTTATCTCTGATGATCATGAAAAAGAGTTAGCAATGAACATGCCCTTTGAGCGTGGCAATAAAAACTCAAAAAAAGCGATCCTACTGGTACACGGACTAGGGGACTCTCCATATAGCTTTAGTGATCTTGCAACGACATTTTCAGAGCAAGGCTTCTACGTGCAGGTTCTTTTATTACCTGGCCATGGAAGTAAACCTGAAGATATGTATTTAACAACCTATCAAGATTGGCAAAACATTGTTGACCATTACGCTAATCTACTTAAAAAAGACTATCAAGAGGTGTGGTTAAGCGGATTTTCAACTGGTGCTAATTTAACGGCAATTCATACATTAAATAATGAAGGCATTGATGGCCTTGTCTTTATATCACCCGGTTTTGAATCACTAAATCCTACATTAGAAAAACTAAGTTCAATCGTTTCTGTATTTTGGGATGGTATATCGAAGAAAGAAAATAATTTAGCACGGTACAGCTCTATATCCATGCACGGTATGGCTCAATACTCAGACAGTGCCGTCGCATTTAGACAAACAATCACTAATAAAAAAATAACAGTACCAACTTTAATCGCTATCAGTGAAGCCGACAGTATTATAAATTCACAAGCAACCACCGAATTTTTCGCAGATAAATTTGTAAATCCTAACAATCACTTGATTTGGTACGGCGATCAACAAAGTTTACTAATAAAGCAACGAACTCAAGCCTACTCTATGAAATTAGACGCTTTACACATCAGTACAGCATCACATATGAGCCCATTATTTTCGCCTAACAATAGTTATTATGGGAAAGAAGCAGAAAAGCTTATCTGTACCAACAGTTTAGATGAAGAACAAACCCAGTCCTGTAAACAAGGAAAAAATGTGTGGTTCTCGGCATGGGGTTATCAAGAAGAAGGAAAAGCTTATGCCCGACTGACATGGAACCCATACTTTGATAATTTAGAGTATGAGATTAATAAGTTGGTTCAGATAAATTAAGCGATAATTGCATAGAATCTGTTACGGCCTCCAAAAAAGGACAACCATTAAATGTATGATTGTCCTTTACGCTTACCACACTGTATTTATTGCTTTTACTCAACAGACAGTAACTCAATAGACTCCTGATTAAGAGATTGCTTAAAGAAATCAGGCATGGATTCCATCGTAAATACAACCGCATCTTCAAAAATGGTGGTAGAACCGCTTAGTGTCCAATAAGAGCTTCCTTTATGTGTGTTCACTTTCACTTTAAAACGTGTTGGAGTGGTCGTAACCATTTTTCTATCCCTTAAATAACATACCAAATCATGCTACCACTTCCATTTTATGAAACCACACTTTTAACTTATTAATAGTAAGGTTTTTATTGTTTGTAATCATTGTGAAAATTCAATTATATCAACTTGTTGATTTTTTGTGGCCTAATTGTATTTAATTTTAATTGTTCTTTTATTCGTTATGATTACGTGGCTATAAAAAAATCCGAGGGTATAAATACTCTCGGATTTTTTAGTTAAAACAAATACGTTTTAGATTATAACTTAACTAATAACTTACCTTTGTTCTCTCCAGTGAAGAACATATTTAGCCCAGACATTGCGCTTTCTAAGCCATCCAATTGGTGAGTTCGGTATTTCACTTTTCCTTGCATCACATACGGCGTTAACTTTTCTAATAACGAAGGAACATCACCGAAGTGATCAGGCATTGCAAAACCTTGGATCATCACACGCTTCTTAATCAGGTTTATCCAGTTTGGTCCAGGAGCCGGCTCTGCTGCGGTGTAATCCGCTATCATGCCACATACAACAATTCGCCCGTGTGTGTTCATGCGATTAAAAATATGATGCTGAATTGGGCCACCTGTATTTTCAAAAAACACGTCTACACCCTCTGGCGTAAGTTCCGTCAATTTAGCTTCTAGGTCGTCTGTTTTGTAGTTGATAGCGCCATCAAAACCCAATTCATTCACTATCCAATCGGCTTTTTCATCACTGCCTACGACACCAATGACACGTAAGCCATCGGCTTTAGCTAATTGACCCACAATTGAACCAACAGAGCCTGCTGCGCCAGTAACAACTAGGGTTTCACCTGCTTGCGGCTTAGCAATATTAAACAAGCCTTGTGTTGCAGTTAAACCCGGAAGTGCAAACACGGCCAGTGCCATTTCTGCACTTACACCTGCTTGAACTTTATTAATACCTTGTCCATTAGTTACTAGGTATTCCGTCCAGCCCATCATGCCCATGACTGAGTCACCAACAACAAAATCAGGATGGTTTGATTCAACGACTTCACCAAAACCACTTGAGCGCATCACTTGACCTAACTCGACACGTGGAATGTAACTATTAGTGTCGGGGCTCATCCAACCCATCATGGCAGGATCTAAAGACATATAAGTTTGCTTAATCAGAATTTGTCCTGGGCCAGCCGTTGGGATCTCTTTTTTTACCACCTCAAACAGCTGTGGGCCGATTGGGTTTCCATCTGGACGCTGGTTCAATTGAATTTCAGTGTACTGACTCATAACATTTCCTTTTTATTATCTGTATTTGTGCAAGTAATTACAGTATTACTTATATTTATAATTAGATATAGAGGGTAATATAGGAAAGTCTATTGTTAAAAAGGCAATAATAAAATTATGGATCAATTACGAGCGTTAAAATACTTCACCGCTACGGTAGAGGCAGGGAACTTCTCTTCAGCAGCCAAAAAGTTTGGCGTACCTGCATCTTCTGTCTCTCGCCGCATTGCCGATCTTGAGGCCTCACTCGGTGCTCAATTATTGAAACGAACCACACGAACGGTCTCTCTCACTGAGGTTGGCTTACAGTACTACAACCAAGTCACGGCACTTATTCAACAATTAGAACAATGTGACAAAGCAGTAAAAGATTACCAAACAACCCCAACAGGTACACTTAAAATAAGTTCTATGGTTGGTTTTGGTGAGCGTATTCTTGCTCCGATATTGGATGAATTTACGCTTCGCTATCCAGATATTGTTTTAGATGTGGAGTTGAACGATCAACTCTCTAAATTAGATAGAGACGATGTGGATATTGCTATTCGTGGAGGCTATGCGCCAGATGAGCGTGTAGTTGCGATTCACCTTATGGATAATCAGTTTATTCCTGCCGCTTCTTCTGCTTATTTTAAGAATTACGGTTACCCTAAGAGCACAAAAGACCTACCTAACCACAAAGGCTTATTCTTCAAAACACCGCATGGCCCAACGCCTTGGTTAAGTGAAATAAATGGAGAATGGCAAGATGTCTCTGCACCCAGTTTACTTACAACAAATAATGGCCAATGGCTGGCAGAGAAAGCGATAAAGGGCGCAGGAATAATCATGATGCCACGCTGGGTATTACAGCCTTACTTTGATAAGAATGAATTGATTGAATTGCATTTTAATGAACCATTAAACATTACTCGAAATCAAGACCTTGGCGTTTACATGTTGTATCAAAAATTGGCTTACTCAACCCCAAAAGTAAAAGCAGCGGTTGATTTTATTGCG
>JAAGZR010000570.1 GCA_024206155.1 Aliivibrio sp. | reverse complement strand
CCAGTTCTGATAACCTATTTGAACATCCAGTAACCCATTAAACGACTCTGTATGTTCATTGTCTGTCATTGGAGAAAAAACCGTCTCTCGCTGTTGAACCGTTTCGGCACTAAGCATCCAATCCCACTCGAAAGTCATCTCAGAGGCTTGAGCGCTTAAAGAAACCACCCAAGTACTACAATATACTAACCGTTCTAACCAAGGTTTCATGATCACAAATCCAGTTGTTTGGTGCGTGACAGATAAGCAGGGTTATAATATTTATCGGCAATCTCTGTTGATGTAATTTCTTTATATTCAATCACCGTCTTTTGATTGGTTTGAATTTGATCGTTTAACACCATTGAGATCACTTTGGTTTCGCCTTCTCTTATCCCTTTAATAAACCACGCTTCTTTAGCCATTTTTCCTGAACGCAAATATAAATCGGCTTTAATCGGAAAGCCCGTTCCTTGCTCTAACCATAAATCGATAGTGAAATAACTCGCGCCTTTTGTTGTCGCTTTTAGCTTAATCTTTTCAGTTTGAACCACTTGACCATCGGTTAGCTCGAACGTTGTCGATTCAACCCACTCACCTTGATAATCTTCACTCCACGTCAGCGTTGAAATGTCACCCACTGAGGCTTCACCGAGTAACTTTTGCATCGGTGTGATGCGAATTGGGCGGCGGCTTTTGGGCATGAGTAACCAATAATTATCCCCTAGCATCAACATCTTTTGTCCGGCTTCCACTTGAGAATTAAACAGCACCAAGGATTCTCTATCTTCTCGTGTATATACCGTGTATTGGCGTGTTTTATCTAACTCATCATTTTTATACAGTTTCACCTTTGAAACCACTTTTGCAGAACTTTCACCTAAGCGAAAATCATCGGCCTTTTTCACCCATTGTTTCACTTGAGCCTCGGTTAGGCTGTTCGTCCTATCAATATTTTGCGTTGTTGCGATTGCAGTAGATTGAAAACCAAGAAGCACAAACACAATAAATAAATGAGATAATTTAGACATAAATAAGCGCCTCCGTAATGGGTTTTTTCACTCCTTTTTTGGCAGATAAGTACGCTGCCAGTAAACAAATACACACAACGCCAACGCCTGCATAAGCCACTAATTCAAATGAGAAATAAATATTCAGTGGGTACCCGTCCGTTCTTCCCGGTGGTGGTGGCATCTGTACATCCACCACTAACAGCAGTATTGTAGTTAAGGCTGTCATTACAGCACCAAGAACCACGCCTATTACAGCAAGTAAGCCAGCTTCTCGTAAGAATGAGTGAATGATCTCGTTAGGATAGCTGCCCAATGCGGATAAAGTGCCGATCTCACGTGTTCTTTCTGTTACTGACATCGTCATGGTATTAAATAACGCAACAAATACGACGAGCCCCATCACAAAGCCCATCACACCAAAGATAAGATCATATAAATCTTTCACTTTATTGTAGAAAAAAGCACGCTCTTGCCATGGTGTGATCTCAATGTCGTAGTCAAGTGACATTGTTTCTAACTCTTGATCTAATCGTTTATGTAACTCAGCAGTTTTCTCGGTATCAAATAAAAAAACCGATAAGGTGCTTGCTTTCTCTGATAGCAGTAACTCTTGTGCAGAATCGATATGAATATAAAGCTGACGTTTATCCAACTCAGGAACACCCGTTGAATAGGTGCCGTGCACTTTAAAATCAAACGCATTAAGTGCCCCTTCACTGGTTGTTGCCAGTAAGGTTACCCAGTCACCTACACTTACGTTTAGGTTTTTTGCTAAATCTACCCCAAGCATAATTTCAGGCTCCATTACATCGTATCGACTTGAGGTAATGTCCGTTAAGGTTTTGCCTGATCTCATGTCTAAAAATGGGCCCTTCATATCGAACTCTCGATCATTCACCCCAGTTCCCATAAAAATCGTCGATTTTACGCCATTAGAAATTAGCCCTGTAAAATCAATTCGAGGTTGTACGCCTCTTACTTCATCGTATTTCATCATAGTGCGAATTAATTCTGATGTATCAGATAATCCATTGCTTAACGGCATCTCTTCATCACTTTCAAAGTAACCCGGTTGGCTTAATGTAAGATGACCCGTATCTCTTGCTGTGGATTCTTTTAATGAGTCATAAGTATATAAACCAAACCCACCCGCACTGGTTAATGCAAATACGGCAATAGTAATAATTAAAATAGAAAGCGCACTGCGACGACCATTTCGCAATAAATTCAACCACGCTAAACGCAGTGAATAAGGTAATAGTGAGATTAACTTGCCCATGACACGGCCTCCTTGCTGATGGTTCCATCCAGTAAGTTGATGCACGTATCGCAATGTTGCGCCATTCGATAATCATGCGTTGCAACAATAAAGGTGGTGCCAATTTCCTTCCCGAGCGCTTTCATAATATCAATCACGGTCTCTGCGGTTTGGCTATCTAAACTGGCTGTTGGCTCATCCGCAATAACTAAACTTGGTTTATGAACTAAGGCACGAGCAATGGCGACACGTTGTTGCTGTCCACCAGAAAGGTTATCCGGTCGATGGTGCATAAAATCGCCTAGTCCCACTTTTTCTAACATCTCAGTGGCTAAGAGCGTTTGATCTTTACTGCTGTATCCATTTAATACTAATGGGTATGCTACGTTCTCTAATGCGGTCATCACGGGGACTAAATTAAAACGCTGAAACACAAAGCCCAGTTGGTGACGTCGTAACTTAGCGGCTTGAATGGGATCTTTAGGATAAAACTCACCGTCCATTTTTATTTCTCCCTGATAATCCATATCGAGTAAGCCTAAAATATTTAATAAGGTACTTTTTCCTGAACCGGATGGCCCACATAACGCCACCATGCTACCTTTTATGATAAAACCATCTACTTTTTTCAAAGCCTCTACGTGTTGCGAGCCTAGCTGATAGGTTTTTTCTATTCCTTTAAAACTGATCATCTTAATCTCCTATTTACTTGCTGTAATAAGCGATTGGGAATTTAGGGATTCTGGGTGAGTTTCATCTTGTTTTAGCATCACGGCGAGCCATTGATTTGCTTGTGCTGGGTCGTCTGCTCTAATTGCCGCTTGTACTGCATATCCATAGATCCAAGCCGTCGCTTCATAAGGCTGCTGTTGGAATGTTGGCTCTGACAGTAGAGCTAAATAGAGATCATAACCACGCTCAAAGTGATTAAACATATCAGGAAGTTGTGAATAGGTTTCCGCCGCTAGCGCACGAATGAGATAAGACTCAGGCAAACCTGAAACTATCTGTTGTTCTTCAATTGGTGCACTTTCTGTCGCTAGTAAATTTAACCCTTTTCCTATTTTCGCTAGTCCTTGCTCAACGTATTTCATTGCAGTCCATGGCATCATGGCATCTCGACCTTTTAGAGTTTCTGCGCTTCCTAAATAGACAAGGGTCAATGAGGTTGCTCCATCAGTTTGAATCAATTCCTCAAAACGATCATAAGCAGACTCGACAAGATCTTCATTTCCAGCCGCTGCTTGGTTATATATTGAAATGTCTTCATCTGTTAACGCCGCTTGAGTAGAAAACGTCATGACACTTATTAATAAACTTACTATTGCTGTTATTGGTTTCATCTGTCTGTCCTTAATTAAATGATCCTGTTTGATGTTTACAGATTAACCAAAGAAAGAATGAAAAACGGGGAATGCGACGAACGGTAAATAGAGAGGATGAACGGTAGTAATGAGTTTAAATACTTGTCATCGATACCTATTCTGGTTAAGTTTAACGCTTACTAATTAAACAAGGATGCGTGTAATGGAAATAGTGATTCGCCGAACAGAAGTAAAAGACATTGATGGGTTGTGTGAATTATACAACCAACCTCAAGCTCAGGCGCAAACTCTCCAACTCCCTATTCCATCACGCGCACTCTGGGAAAAACGTCTCTCAGCAATACCTGATAATGTTTATAGCTATGTTGCTCTTATTGATGGAAAAGTTGTCGGTAATATTGGTTTTGAACACATAACACGACCAAGAACCCAACATGTTGCGCACTTTGGTATGGGGGTTCACGATGACTATCACGGGCGTGGCGTTGGAAGTAAATTATTAGAAACCGTGTTAGATCTTGCTGACAATTGGCTCAATGTGAGACGCATTGAAATTGATGCGTTTGTCGACAATCACGCTGCTCTAAGGTTATATAAAAAATTCGGGTTTGTTATTGAAGGAGAAGCGATTGATTCTGCGTTTAGAAATGGTGAATTCATTAACACCTATTATTTGGCTCGCATTAATCGTAACTAACTTCTCTCTTTTTTGGTTCATCGTAGCTTAGCGAGAAATTAAATTAAAAATGGTTGGAGTGATATGGTTTAGCTGCCAAATAAAATACAACATAAAAAACAACCGACTACATAAAAAAGACGAAATTATTTTTCTATATCATGCAACTTTTATTTGCCTTGAACATATATAAGGGTATTATCCGCAGCTGATTTTTATAGCAGTAAATTAAAGCCATTAGGCCTAATTAATTTAATAACCACTATAACCATTTATATGAAGGATTTACCTTGTCTCGCCAACTTGTTCTATTGTGCTACCTTTGCTTATCATCACCGACTTTTGCAACTGGTTTAACGTTCTGGGAATCATCCCCTAATAATACAGCTCTTGCCGCAGCTAATGGCGCTATTGCATTAGATTCAAGTGTACTCGCCCTTGCACCATCAAGTATTACGCAACTTAATACAAAAAATATTTCTGTCGCCGTAGCAAGTTATAAGGTAACGACTGATTACAATATGTTTGGTGAAAAAAACCAATACAGCAAAGCTAATCCTATTCCTTCATTTTTTGTGTCTACACCATTAGCGAACAACTTCTATGGCGGCTTATCTATTTATAGCCGTAATGCTGCAGATATTTCCATCCCTGAAGGTGGTTTTACTTTTCCTCTTTTTCCTGGAATAGATATCCCAATCACAATTAGCAAACAAACGCGGGTGATGCCTATTTTAGTTTCCACTGCACCAACATTGGCCTATCGTTTTGGTAACTTTAGTGTTGCAAGCACACTTGAATACATCCATGCCCAATACGAATTAGAAACCAAAACCTCACTCATGGACGGAACTACTAATGGTTGGTCTGGGGCATTTAGTGCTACTTGGCAGCTGGACAATATAAACTTTGCTTATAAACATCAGTTAGATAGTAATTTTGATGATAAAAACGTAGCCTTTGCTTTACCATCACAAAATATCTTTTATATTTCTCTAATGCCAACAAAATCTTGGACAATAAATACGGCTTATAGTGAAACTAAGTGGAAGGAAAAAGGCGTTTTTTACACCGATTACACAGATCCATTTGGTCTAATTAAAGGTTCAAAACACAGCCGCCGCCTTGCTTTTTCAACCAGTTATCAATTAAATAATCTGCGCTTCATGGCAGGCTATAGCGAAGATGAAGCTATTGATACCTTTGGCGGGATAGATAAGCGTTATCGTCTTGGTATTGCATATAAAATTAACTCAAATTGGGACATAAGTATGTCATGGTTAAAAGAACGCTATGCTCATAAAGAAGCAAAATTAGAGGACTCGACGTTGGTATCAGTGCAAAATAATGGTAAAGCTCTGTCACTTGGCGTTAATTATCAATTCAATTAATAGCAAATATTTTGTGATATTATTTAAAATAATCGACCGTCGTTTGGCGGTCTTTTGGTGACTCTTAGATAAATAGTTAACTCGCATAATTTCGAATGAAGTATGAACCACATTTAGGCAACGTTATTGAAGGAGAAACGATTGGTTCTGCGTTCAGAAATGATAAATTCATCAACACCTATTATTTGGCTCGCATTAATCATAACTAACTTCTCTCTTCTTTTAATAGCAAAACTTAATTAAACTTAGCGGCCTGTTTCTGAATATTAGGAACAATCGCCACACTTAACGTAATTGACTGTCTTTACTTGCTCTGCGGTTGTAAGCGCTGAATGCTTTTACACGCGCATCTTCTTTTGACTGACACTCAACACACAGCTCTACACCCGGTATTATGTTTCGTCGTGCTGCTGGAATTAATTCCCCACACTCTAAACAATAGTTTGTATCATTATGCTCATGGTGAAGATGAGAACGAGCACGATTAATTGCATCAATTACGGTGGCATCTATTTGTTCTTGAACGCCACCATCTCTTGTAAATCCATTAGCCATAATGGTCTCCAGTTAATGAAATAACGACTAGGAGAGCATTATCTATTATTAATGGTATTTTGATAATAGCGCTAAATGTGAATTACTATTACAGTTGTGTAATAAACAAGATTAAGGGGATATTAAAAAAGCCGCAAAATTAACTTACGGCTTTCATTCATAGCTAGAGCATTAAATGTGTAGTTAAGCGATAGTTTTTACGTACTCTTCCCAATATTGAGTAGCAACCTTAATCGCCTCTTCTCTTGGGTAGTTTTCTGCTCGTTTATTTGCCCACAATACATTAGCGACATTAAAAACAACGGTGTTCGCCATTAGCTGTAGTTGTTCTGATTTAGTACCTAACAAACAAGATTGAGGGACAGGTAAGTCCTCAATTAAAGCTTCTTCCCAGTACAGCTCTTCACATACCCCTTTTGATGCACACCATAGAGACTGGCTAACTTTAGGGTTAAATTCAGATTCTCCGCCCATTCCTTTAAAGCACAATGCTAATTCAGAGCAATCTTCTGTTGCTTGTTGTAAGCGAGACTCTGCTTCACCATGCAGCTGTGGTAAGCCTGGGTGGAAGCTTCCACGTAATGAAATTGGCGCTGATGCAGGATTTAACATACGCGCACAGGTATTCGCAGGGGTACGTAAACCGTATTCATGTTGCCATAACAGCATAGTTTCTACTTGAGGAGCGTAAACCGATAGAGGTAGATAAGCAACATTGACTTCATCGAGTGCTTTTTGTGCCTCAGCAATGCTTGAGCAACTTGGAATATTCAACTTATCAATCACTTGAGATACGTGTTCACGTGTACTACCTAATTGTAAATGCCCGTGAATAAGCACTCTAAAGCCTTTATTTGCAAGAATTTGTGCTGCGTACAACTGCCATGATGGGCCTTGAACCTGACGCTTACCAGCAAAACATGCCCAATCAATATCTGCATTAAGATCTTTTAGCTCTGGCGTTTGTTCGTTACGAATAAACTCACGGATGGCGGTAGTAAAACCACTGATCTCATCAACGGTTTCATTTTGAACTCGGATAAGCATCATTAGCATTGCCATTTTGTCACTAGAGACTTCACCAGCAAGGTATTCTTTCATTACTTGATATGCTTGATCAAACGTTAATGGTTTGCGGCTGCGCTCACCACGGCCGACAGTTTTAATACATTCTATAATTGAGCTCATGACTGTCCTTGTATTTTCTTTATAATTTTTTAACTACACAGACGTTATCACATAAACAAAAAAAGCCAAGAAGTTCGTAATAATCTACACACCTCTTGGCTTATTAACTCTAATTTTTTATTGAATTCTCATCTTCTGTTGTGATTCATATTTTTAAGTAAAAACATTAGTCTTCTACCGTTTAGATAGATCAGGGATAAATTATAAGTGATCAATAATTATTTTTAGATCAATAACACATCTATATCGACCTTATCAATTTGCTCTGGTACTAAATATTTATTTGCGTATTCTAGGTAAACCCCACTATGCAAAAATAAATTAAAAACATCTTTATCTATATGATCATCTAATACCATATTTCTCATAATTTTTAATGATACACTTATCGGTTTCGATTTCTTATAAGGCCTATCCGACGCAGTTAACGCCTCAAAGATATCAGCCAAAACGAGAATTCTCTCAGGAATAGATAACGCTTCTCGTGAAAGCTTTCTTGGATAACCGGTTCCTTTTAATGTTTCATGATGAGTTGACGCATACCTAGGAACGCGAGTCAATTCAGGAGGGAAAGGAAGAGTGTCTAACATTTTAATCGTACTAATGATATGTTCATTGATCTTGAAACGATCTTCTGGTGTTAATGTCCCGCGCTTAACCGTAAGGTTATACACTTCACCTAAATTATAAAGATGCTCTGGAACATCCATTTTAATACCAAACTTAGGATCAATATTAAACTTACGATCACGTTTGATTATATGTTTTTTCTTATCACTGAGTAATAGCTCTTTTAGCGGCAACTCAGTTGAGGTTTTAGTTATTAATAATTCCTCAGCTGGAGATAGGCCTAACTGATCATCAAAATAACGATCCCAAGTTTGTTCTGATATTGTCCGAATTCGAGCGATATGTTCGTCGCTCATAAACTCAGAACCTACGTTTGCTGCCGCTACGAATGAAAAATCATCTTTTAGTTTCTCTCGGGTTGCGATAAGTGCTTCTTTAAATTTAGCTTCATGTTCTGGATCGAATTTTAATTGTTTAAAATAGGTAATTTCAGCGTCACGCCAAAGTACTTCAAAACGCATACGAACTTCATGAATACGATTGTAATTCGTTTCTAATTTTGATCCTTTATCCACAATATACTCTGGTGTTGTGATTTTACCACAATCATGAAGCCACGCTGCAATTCTAAACTCACGGCGCTCATCCTCACTCTTAAATTTAAACGATTTAAAAGCATCCATGGTCGATTTCTCTGCAGCAGATGCAAGCAAGATCCCAAGTTCAGGTACGCGGTTACAATGTCCTGCAGTATAAGGAGATTTATCATCGATCGCTTGTGCTATCAGCTGAATAAATGCTTCTACAAATTCTTCCTGCGCTTTTTCATGTTGTTTTAGCTCTTGCGCCATAGAAACAATTGAAGATGATAAATCCCACACTTCAGCTATATAAGTGTTAACTTGATGAACGCTGCCATAATCACGATCCTTTATTTTGAGAGTTTCCTCTTCTAACAAACGAATGGGTTTAACGATTGGACAACTAAAGCCCCATGCAAGTGGCAATAATAAAGCCATCAACATCACGGTGATAAGCATTGATAATAATATTTTTTCATTTACTTGAGAAAAAATGAGTTTCGAAGGGATAACGACAGCAAAAAAATCATTTTCAGTTATCATCGACACGAAGAAATAATATTTAATTCCATCAATTTCTTTTTCAATCAATTGATTATGGTATGAATCATCATTAGCAAATGTTAATAATGGCAAATAGGGGACAACGGTATTATTAGTAAGTCGATTACCTTCAGCATTATTCCATTTATTATTTAATATCTTTCTATTCTCTGGTGATATATGTTTAATTGCTTTGTCAATAATATCAACAATCTCTTTATCTTTTTCATTCATCATTAAATGAAATACAGGCATACTATCATCATCAAAACCTCTAACTCCATCATGTAAAGTTAAGCCATCAATGAAATATTGAGATATTGAATGTTTTACAATCAATGATGTTTCTATTGCTGCAAATACTTTTTCAGTTTTAACTGCCGTTAGCATATCTTGAATTGAAGGATAAGTAATAATTTGCATATTAGGGAACTGATTTTTAAGATCTGAAATAATTGCCCAACCTTCTAACATGGCCACTTTTTTGTCTTTCAATTCAATTAAATCCAATATTTTTCCTTTTGAGTTTTTAGTAACAACTGCAAATGGAAGTTCGTACAAGGGTTCACTGACAGCCTGAGTCATTTCCCTCTCTTCTGTTTTTAATACAGAGTGAAGGATATCTAATCCACCCTCGTTATACTGATGAACTAATTCAAACCATGAAAATCCATTTATGTATTCGAATTTCAGCCCTGTTTTAAGAGAAATAATATCTAGTAAATCAATTGCATAGCCTCGCGGTTTACCCGCTACTGCATAATCAATAGGCTCCCAGGCTAATTGATTAGAGACTTTTAATGAACGCGCTTTTTTGACTAATCGTTTTTCTTGTTCGGTAAGAGGAAGTGGATTAATTTCTGTTTTAGTTTCATTTTTAGCTTCTCCTTTATTAGAGGCAATAATTTCACCAGTTCTCTTATAAATAAAGGCTTCTTTCTGAGTCTCATTTGCTATACCAAGATTGGAATTCACCATCTCATATGAAATTGATGACAGGATAATATCTACACCAAGGACACTTCGTGTGTTAGGCACAATAATGGAGTAAGTTTGACCTGTTATTTTTAAGTGTTGAAAAAGGTAAGGTGTAGTTTTAAATGGCTCACCTTTCCCAGCAGTCTCATACCACGGTCTTTTGGTCGGGAAATAGTTGCTCAATTCTTCTTTTTTATAGCGAAGTTTAAAACCATCCGTAAAGTAATAAGTTTCTTTAACTCTTTTATTTTCTTTATTGAATATTTTAATTTGAACCCAGCGATCTTCTTTTTTTGCATCAATTTTTTCACGAACAATGCTTGAAGATTCAAGATTAATAAGTTGAAAAAAAGTATCTTCGCTTGATGCTATGTACAGACTATAAAAATGGCTGTTGCTTCTCATGACTTCAGCCATAACCTGAAGAATCTCATTTTCATTTTCTTTACTAGCAAACTTACCTGTGCTTCCGATTTGTGACAACAAACGTGTGGTAGCAATTGCATCTTCATCAACGTCTCGGATATGACTACTCACAGTTTTTGATATACTGTTATAGGTAGAAAGTGCATTTTCAGTAGCTATTTGTTTAGTAAAAAAAAACTGAAGACCAATCGCGATCGCAGCAGTTAATAAAGTAGCTAAAATAAACAGTCCACCAACAGTAAATCGAATCGAGATACGTTGACTAGAAAAACACTTCCGTTGCGACACATTAAAATCCCTCAATAAAATAACAACTCATCATCATAGTACAACATTATTAATAAGTACGGATAACTATAATTAAATGTTGTTTATGTTTTATTTTAAAATACCATTTTCTATTAGGTATTAGGGCGCCTAATGAACTCAATGTATTATTACGATTTCTGCCATTCTAGTTTTATAAATCAACTCTATAACACATCTAAATTAATGTATTTACCCATATTTTTACGTTTAGCACTTGGCATGTATGGGATTTCACCTAGTTTTGGCGCTGGCATTTTATCTTCTAACATCGCGATAATCTCAGCGTAATTTTCAGTACCTGGATTTATTCGGTTGGCTACCCAACCAATGATCTCTAGGCCATCATATTGAATCGCTTCAGCTGTTAGCATTGCATGACTTAAACAGCCCAATTTAATGCCTACCACTAATACGACGGGCAATTTCTCTTGCTTAACCCAAGTAGACAAGCAATCATCTTTAGAAACAGGAACACGCCAACCACCTGCGCCTTCTACTAGCACCACATCAGATTTAGCTTTTAATGCAGCTAAACCTTGTGAAAGAACAGAATAGTCAATCACAACATTCTCTGCTTCTGCCGCAATGTGTGGTGAGGCAGGCAATAGCAATGCATAAGGGTTTACTTCTTCGTAGCTTAATTCAACATTAGCAGCAGAGCGTAAATGAATTGCATCAGAGTTTTGAACGCCTTCGCCTTTGTCTTCAGATCCCGCAGCTACAGGTTTGTATGCGGCTGTATTTAGCCCTCTTATATTTAATGCATCTAAAATCGCTTTAGAAGAAACCGTTTTACCCACATCAGTGTCTGTACCTGCAACAAAAAATGCATCAATCATTACTTATAACTCCAAAACCTACCTGATAAGTAGCAGGTAACTTATTAAATTCATTCTTAAAAATTTGATACGCTTCTTCCACAGCTAATAGCTTTTCTTTACTAAATAAACCTGAGTGGCGACCATTAGGTAAATGCGTTGCTCCAATTCCTTTTAAATCTTTCATTAAAGCAAGAGCGGAAGAATACGTCATCTCGACTGGCGTGCAGTCTAGTGTAAACTTGTTGCAATCAGATTGCGCTAACGCAAGTTTTACCATAGATTGGGTAATAAAATCGTTAACATGTTGATATGAATCAACCTTTGACCACGCATTTTTCAACTCAAACAGTGAGCCATCTAACAAAGTTGAAAATACAACCTTGCTTTTAGTATGAGTAACTCGATTCATTTCAGCAAGAGGAACGGATAAATCCTGACACCATTGCAACGCTAAACTTGAAATAACCGCATCAAATTCACTATTAATAAATGGTAAATGCTCAGCATCCCCTTGAACGTAACAAATATTAAGTTCACCACAACGTTCTTTGGCTTTATCTAACATCGATTGAGACAGATCAAACCCAACAACCTTTGCGCCACGCTTCAACAACTGTTCACTGCAATAGCCCGTTCCGCAGCCGACATCTAATATACGCTGCCCTGACAGATCTTGAGGTAAATAAGATAATAAGGTATCCGCCACCTGACGTTGAAATTCAGCCGAGCGATCATAAGTATTTGCCGCTTTACTGAAAGCAGCTTGAATCGCTTGTTTCTCTTGGCTTGGTGTCCAATGTGAGGTTTCTATGGCGACCGCTTGATTAACCATTACTCCATCATCCTAATTCTGTTATTGCTTGGGTAAGCTGTGTAATGTCTTGTTGCGAGTGATTGACACTTAACGTAATTCTTAACCTCGCAGTTCCTGTTGGCACGGTAGGCGGACGAATGGCAGTTGTCCACAGTCCTTGATTTTTAAGTGCGACAGAAACATTCATTGCTTTATCGGCTTTACCAATAATAATCGGTTTTATCGGCGTATCTGTTTTCACCGCCCCTGAAAAACCAGTCAATTCTGATTCGAATTGTTGATTTAATTCTTTGAGTTTTTCACGTCGCCATTCTTGTTGCTGGATCATCAATAAGGCAAAAGATAACGCATGAGCTTGAGCGGGCGGCATTGCTGTTGAATAGACATGATGACGAGCAAATTGTGCTAAGTAATCACCACATTCTTGATTACACAACACCGCAGCACCCGATAAACCAAACCCTTTACCAAACGTGACGACTAAAATGTCTGGGGTTACTTGATGAAAATCACAACACCCTCGGCCATTGTTACCTAACACGCCACATCCGTGGGCATCATCTACCATTAACCACGCATTAGTTTCTTTGGTGACGTTCGCAATCTGTGACAGTGGTGATAAATCCCCATCCATACTAAAAACCCCTTCGGTGACGACCAAAGAAGGTGAATGATCAGACGCCGTTAATAATTTAGTTAGGTGAGATATATCATTATGTTTAAAGCGTTTCATCGTCGCTGGTGACAATATACCCGCTTCCATTAACGAGGCATGATTAAGTTTATCTTGCAGTAAAGTGTCACCTTTTTCTAATAACGAAAAAAGCACTGCTTGATTGGCACTAAAACCAGAGTTAAACAGTAATGCGCAATCAAACCCTAGCCATTCAGCCAGTTGAGATTCCAAATCGGCATGCGGTTTTGAGTAACCGGTAACTAATGGTGAAGCCCCACTGCCACTGCCATATAAAGATAAGCCTTGTTGCCATGCTTGAGTTAACTCTGCACTTCCAGCAAGACCAAGATAATCGTTACCTGAAAAGTTAATGTAGGATTGGCCATCCACCGCTAATCGAGATTGATTACCTTGCTCTATTACCGTTCGAGAACGATTCAGCCCCGCTTGCTTACGTTGAGTAAGTGCGGAGCTAATACGTTGATTAAACGCTCGCTTCATAGAATAGATCGTCTTTTTCAGGACGAGAAGCAACACGCTCAGCAACGCGATCTAATAATTCATGCTCTTGAACCACATCTGGTTTTTGCGCAACTTGTTGGCTATTCACACCCAGTTTCTTAAACAATTGCATGTCGCTGTCTTCATCCGGATTTGGCGTTGTCAGTAGTTTACACCCATAAAATACCGAGTTAGCACCGGCCATAAAGCATAATGCTTGCATCTGCTCATTCATGCTTTCACGACCTGCAGACAAACGCACAGCAGATTCAGGCATCATAATACGAGCAACAGCAATCAAACGGATAAAATCAAATGGGTCAACGTCTTCAGCATCCTCTAATGGCGTGCCTTTTACTTTTACCAGCATATTGACAGGAACAGACTCAGGGTGCTGAGGAAGATTCGCTAATTCAACAAAAAGACCCGCACGATCACTATCACTTTCGCCCATACCGATAATGCCACCAGAGCAGATCTTCATTCCGGCATCACGAACATGAGATAATGTATCTAGACGATCTTGATACGTTCGTGTCGTAATAATACTGCCGTAAAACTCTGGAGAGGTGTCTAAGTTGTGGTTGTAGTAATCGAGACCCGCTTCTGATAATTCACCAGCTTGTTCTGAGGTGATCATACCGAGCGTCATACAGGTCTCAAGACCCATCTCTTTTACGCCTTTGATCATATCTAAAAGATAAGGCATATCACGCTCTTTTGGATTTTTCCAAGCCGCACCCATACAGAAACGGGTTGAACCAGAATTCTTCGCTTTTTTCGCCGCATCTAAAACGCTTTCTACTTCCATTAAGCGTTCACGATCTACGTCAGTGCGGTAATGAGCACTTTGAGGGCAATATTTACAATCTTCAGGACAAGCGCCCGTTTTAATTGATAGCAGTGTACTTACTTGTACATGGTTTGTTTGTTGATACTTACGATGTACTAATTGAGCATCAAAGAGTAAGTCCATAAACGGCTTATCCATCAACGCCTGTACTTCTGCTACTGTCCAGTTATGTCTCACTTCCACGTGTAAATTCCTTTCGTTAACATGCTATAACCATTGCTATTGCTAAGATCAGATAACTTTTGATTGTGCTTTTTGATCCCTATTTATACTTGGCTAGTCTACGGTTAAACGATACACTGTCAACCTTAATGGATAGATAAAGTTTACAACTGGTGAATAAATGAACAATAGCGTCGATTTGGATTTTGACCGTCAACACATTTGGCATCCCTACACATCTACAATTAATCCGCTTTCTTGCTACCCTGTCACTCACGCTAGTGGTGTCAATCTCTATTTAGAAGATGGAACAGAATTAGTTGATGGAATGTCTTCATGGTGGTCTACTATTCACGGTTACTGTCATCCTCACCTTAACCAAGCGCTTAAAGATCAAACCGATAAAATGGCACACGTGATGTTTGGTGGTATTACGCATCAACCTGCTGTTGAACTATGTAAAAAGTTAGTTGAATTAAGCCCTTCTCGATTAGAACAGGTCTTTTTAGCCGATTCTGGCTCAGTCGCGGTTGAAGTTAGTTTAAAAATGGCTCTGCAATATTGGCACGCAAAAGGACAACCTCGCTCGAAATTCGTGACGGTTCGTCATGGATACCATGGTGATACCTTTGCCGCGATGTCGGTAACTGATCCCGATAATTCAATGCACAGTCTATATAAAGGTTTTTTACCAGAACATCTATTTGTTGAATCTCCGACCAGTAAATTTGGTGGTGAATGGTACCCTGAAGATATTCTTCCTTTAGAAAAGATGCTGGCAAATCGCCATGAAGAGATCGCAGCCATGATCCTTGAACCTATTGTACAAGGTGCCGGCGGAATGCGTTTATATCATCCTCAATATTTAAAAGAAGTGCGCCGTTTGTGTGATAAATATGGGTTACTATTAATTTTGGACGAGATAGCAACCGGGTTTGGACGAACAGGAAAACTGTTTGCTTGTGAGCACGCCGACATTGAGCCTGATATCATGTGTATTGGTAAAGCGCTGACTGGTGGCTACATGACGTTATCTGCAACACTAACCAGTAAAATTGTCGCTGATACTGTATGCAGTGGAGATGCAGGCTGCTTTATGCATGGGCCCACTTTTATGGGGAACCCATTAGCTTGTGCTGTTGCGAATGCCAGTTTAGAACTGATCCAACAAAATCATTGGCAAACTCAAACCAAACAGATTGAAACCTGCTTTTCAGAATTACTGCCTCAACTTAAAAAGCACGATGTGGTTGCAGATGTTCGATGGCTTGGAGCGATAGGCGTTGTAGAGCTAACAGTACCTGTTGAGATGGAAAAAATCCAAGCACACTTTGTTGAACAAGGCGTTTGGATACGTCCATTTGGTAAGTTGATTTATATGATGCCGCCGTTTATTTCACAGCCAGAACACATTACTAAATTGGTTAATGCCATTGATAGCGCATTAAGCGATCTGTTTTAATGCAAAAGAGTGCGTCAAACGACATAAAAAACCGATACCTTTAAATAAAAGTGTATCGGTTTTATTAGCTTTTAAACGTAAACTTCGTCGTTATTTTACTTTCGGCTCATTGGTAAAATCATCTTCTACTAGCTTATAGATAATGAAAACAGCCAGCTCTAATAACGTGGCCAGCACCAAGCTCATGATCACGTAGCGCTCATTAAAAATACCAATACCATGTAGCACGGTTGATTGAATAACAAATGCACCGACAATACCTAAAATCAACAATTGTAAAAACTTAATGAACTTCAGCATGTAAATTCCTTCTTTATTATCATTGTCTTAAAAACACTTTTACTAGAGTACACCAATTTAGTATCGACTTTATGGCTAACTTTCAATTTAAACCACTCTTTCTTACATTTATGCCACAAAAATAGAATTATTCCGGTACCCAATCGGTGTTTATCTTAGATGTCAGAATATGATCTTCCCAGGCACCATTAATGTAGAGGTAGTCTTTCGCTTCCCCCTCTTTAACGAAACCGAGTGCCGATAACACATTACCACTTTTTTTATTATGAGGAATATACGCAGCTATGATCCGGTGAAGATGTTGAACAGAGAACATCCAATCCACAGTATGCTCTAGCGCACGCTGCATAATGCCATTTCCTTGATAATGTTCATCGAGAGAATAGCCCACATGACCAGCGTGGAATGGAAAACGAGTAATATTACTAAAACTCACTGAACCAATAATTTTCTTCTCCTGAGTATCGAGGATCACAAAATAAAACGCCAAATTATGCTTATGTAACTCAACCAATTGTAATAAACGTTGCTTCCAACCTTCAGCAGTAAAAAAAGAGTTCGCACGCTTGGGCTCCCACGGCGCTAAATGGTGACGATTACGCATAAAGTAATTAGCAATCATCACAGAATCACTGCTTTTAATTAGACGAACTTGGTAATGATCAAACTCAAAATGCACATCCATCTCGTTCCCCTATTTTTTCCCTATTCCATAATCTCGCAATTTATTGGCTATCGCGGTATGCGAAACGCCCAACCGCTTAGCTAACTTACGACTTGAAGGAAAATCGCCGTATAAATCAGTTAAAATTATCGATTCATACGACTTCATTATCTCATCCAATGTTCCATCTGCATTGATATCCATCATACTTGCTGTTTTCGCTTCAGATATTGGCAGCATAAAGTGAGAGGTCTCTAACTGGTTTCTATCCATTTGAGTTAACGCTTTTAGTGTCGAGCTTTTTAGCTGGCGAACGTTACCCGGCCATGAATAACTGCGTAAATATTCATACACGTCTTCTGAAATAGAGGGTTTAACAATGCTTAGCTCTTTGCATAACTGAGCCACAAAAAATTCAAACAAAGTTGCAATATCTGAAGGGCGCTCACGCAGTGGCGGAATTTCTAAAAATAATACGTTTAAACGGTAATAAAGATCTTCTCTAAATACCCCTTGTCCTACTAAGTCTAGTAGCTCTTTCTTACTTGCGCCAATGATCCCAACATCCACGTGGATCTCTTTTTCTTCACCCACTCGACGGAAATTCCCATCTTGAATAAAGCGTAACAGCTTGATTTGCAAGAGCGGGCTCATCTCACTGATCTCATCAAAGAAAACCGTGCCGCCGTCCGCTTGTTCAATGATCCCTTTTTTTCCTTCAGGCATATTTGGGAATGCACCTGGAGCGTAGCCAAACAATTCAGTTTCAGCGACATCATCAGGCATGGCTGCACAGTTAACTACCATGAAGGCTTTCCCTGAACGAATAGACGCATTGTGGCAAGCACGAGCTAACATTTCCTTACCCGTACCCGTTTCACCCTGAATTAATAACGATTGGTCAATATCGGACAATTTTTTTGCTTGAGAGATTAACGTTTTATATTTCGTTGATGAACCGACAAAATGCTCAAAGCCAAGGTTCGATGACTCTGGAATGAATCGACGAGCCAATGTAGAATTCATAGCTGGCTTAATTATCACCACTGCGCTGGCTAAGATTGAGGTGTTGTCATCATCAGTAATGTATACAGGCATGATTTCCATTTCGTAGTTCATGCCTGCAATATCCATAGACTCTCGCTGACGAACACGGGACTCTTCTAACCAGTACATCACATTAAAATTTGGTAATAACACACTCGCTGGTTCACCAATGAGTGCCTCTTTATCTACATTAAATAAAGACACGACTGCCTGATTCGCATTATCGATTTTCCCTCTAAGGTTAATCGAAAATACCGGATCAGGTAAGGTGCTTAATACAGCGAGCAATTCCATATTACGACGTTCATTTGGTAAGAATGGAATTTTTCGAACATCAATAACACTCTCTATTCTTCGAATTTTTGCCATTAATTGACTAAACTCATCAAAAGCAACTTCTGGAAAATTAAGATAGATTAACCCGGCTTTATTAATCTCAATATCTCGTAAATCAATATTTTGAGACGCGAGAATATCTAATAATTCACGGGTCAGACCTAATCGGTCTTTACATTGCACTTCAAGACGCACAAAAGCTTCCTTAACTAAGATAAGTGTCACAATATGTTTACATCCAGTTTGCGCGAGTACAAAAAAAGAGTCAAGCTCAAGTGATCCAAATAGAGAGTTAATTCGTTAATTAACTAATAACAATAAAACTAAGCAATGGAGTGTCAATCATGGGTATTAAAGTTGGTATAAGTTCCTGTGTTAATGGTGAAAGTGTTCGTTTTGACGGTGGACATAAAAGCAATAAATTTGCCTCTAAAATACTCGCACCATATTTTACTTACGTTCCTATTTGCCCTGAGGTTGGCAGTGGGATGTCTGTTCCTAGACCGACAATTCGTTTAATTACGAATGAAGAAAGAATAGCACTTGTTGATTCAAAAGACGCATCGATTGATTTCACCGATTCAATGGTCGAATTTTCACAAAAAACAGTTGATAGATTGAAAGAAACAGAAATGTGCGGATATATTGTTTGTGCGAATTCACCAAGCTGTGGCATGGAACGAGTTAAGGTATACAGCAAAAACAGTGCGACAAAAAGTGGGGTTGGGCTCTACACGCAAATCTTAATGAAAGAAATGCCGTGGTTACCCGTTGAGGAAGATGGTCGACTTAATGATCCTATTTTAAAAGAAAATTTTATTACTCGAGTCTTCTGCTTACACGATCTTTATCAATCGATGGAAGGGGAACCAACAGCAGGAAGAATTGTAGCATTTCACTCTCGTTACAAGTACACCTTAATGTCTCATTCAACCGCTGGTTATAAAGAGCTTGGTCGACTTGTCGCTAAGATAGCAGAATATGATATTAAAGAGTTTTTTACTCTTTATCGCACACAATTAATGCAAACAATGTCGATACGCGCAACAAGAAAAAATAACACTAATGTTCTTATGCACTTACAAGGTTATTTCAAAAAAGAGCTAGATTCTCCTCAAAAGCAAGCGCTTGCTCAATTAATTCAAGAATACAATCAAGGCATATTGCCTCTCCTGTCTCCTATTACGCTAATTAAGCATTATCTTAGCTTGCACAACAACGACTATTTAAAGCAACAGTCGTTTCTAGACCCGTATCCTCAAGAACTGAGATTACGTTATGGATTATAAACCAACAATGCAGTGCGTTTGGTTTCGTAGTGATTTAAGAGTGGCGGATAACCCTGCGTTATCTGCAGCCCTAGCTAATAAATCTCCAACTATCGCTATTTTTGTAGCCAGTGATTCTCACTGGCAACAACACAATAAAGCGTCGATTCAAATTGATTTGATAAAGAGACGCTTGCTTGAGCTTGAAAAAGAACTTCGCCAACTAAATATTCCCTTATTGGTATTCTCTTGCCCTTGGTTCAAGGGTGTTCCACCACAACTGCACGCATTATGTAAAGATCTTGGCATATCACATTTATTTGCCAATAAAGAATATGAGGCGGACGAATTAAGCCGAGATGACGATGTTGTAACACAACTTCCTGATGTTCAGTGTGCTTTTTATGACGCCAAATGTGCCGTAAAAGTTGGCAAAATACTGAATAAAACTCATCAACCTTATAAAGTTTTTACTCCATTTAAAAAGGCGTGGAGAGAATACTTTTATCAACACTT
>JAAGZR010000569.1 GCA_024206155.1 Aliivibrio sp. | reverse complement strand
TATAACCAAAACTATGGCTGGAAAACGGCGTTTGCTAGTCCGGAAAATGTCCCAACTTACCTTCACGCACACAAGTTGATGCGTAAGGTTTGGCAAGGTATGCCAACATCAGCAGACATACACGGAGAAAAATGGAATAAAGTTGCAGATCATTGTAATACAAACTTCTTTCATATTGATATGGAAAGATATACGCTTGAGTCAGTACTTAAAAAAGGTGCTGAGCTTGTTAAACGTAAAGGTATTAAGTGTTTAGTAATTGATCCATTTAATAAAGTTAGAGACGTAGACTGTAAAACAGAAGACGTTAACCGTTATACAATGGAATATCTAACTAAAATAGAAATGTTTGCTAAAAAGTTTGATGTACTAGTATTTATAGTAGCGCATCCAACTAAAATGTATAAAGACAAAGACGGTAAGATTGAAGAGCCTACGATGTATAACATTAAAGGTGGTGGTGAATGGTATGACGCAAGTTATCACGGTATATTAGTACATAGAGATTATGAAAATAAAACTGTAAAAGCTAAGATACTTAAGGTTAAGTTTCAAAACCTTGGTGAAAACGGAGCTGAAGCTCATTTTAAATG
>JAAGZR010000078.1 GCA_024206155.1 Aliivibrio sp. | reverse complement strand
CTGGAATAGTCGAAATATACTCTTGAGAATTAGCATGTTCAAGTTATTTCTAGTATTATCGAAATATAAATTTAAAGAAGGCGAGTTATGGATATCGAAATTGTTGCCAAAGCATTGAAAGAATTAGGCCATCCCACACGTTTAGCCATTTATAAAAGCGTAGTGAGAGCGGGTTACCAAGGCATCGCTGTTGGTGGACTTCAAGAAAAATTGGATATTCCGGGTTCTACATTATCTCATCATGTGTCAGGTTTAGCCTCTGCAGGGCTAATTTCGCAGCGTCGTGAAGGCAGAACTCTGTTTTGTGTGGCTGAATATGAGAAGCTGACCTCAGTGATTAGTTTTTTACAAGACGAATGTTGTTTTGATGAAACGTGCGGCAACGAGGAGTAAATATGATGAACGTATATACTCAATTTCAAACCCCACTAGGAACAATGACATTACATGCGAATGATTCCGGTTTACTTGGCGCATGGTTTGAAACTCAAACAACACGACCAGATAATTTGGGCGAGTTAAATGATTGTCACCCTATTCTAAATCAAGCAGTAGTCGAGCTTACAGAGTATTTCACTGGTCAACGTCGTGATTTTTCTGTTCCGTTAGCAGCAAAAGGGACACCATTTCAGCAGCAAGTTTGGCACGCTTTAACGACTATCCCTTATGGTGAAACCTGGTGTTATAAAGATCTCGCCATTGCAGTAGGTAACCCAAAGGCATCTCAAGCCATTGGTGGGGCTAATGGTAAAAATCCTATCTCTATTATTGTCCCTTGTCATCGTGTGATTGGTAAAAATGGCAGCCTAACGGGCTATGCTGGTGGCGTTGATATCAAACAAGCATTATTAGAGTTAGAAGGTATACGTTAATTTTGTAGTACGCTACACTGCTCAGAACTATGGACAGATAAGGAATAACGATGCATGCGATATTAAAAGTCATTGCTAACGTAATTAATAAGCATTTTATGGCGATTAATATGTATACGCTGATGTTTCTTCTTGTCAGTTACGTCGCGTTAAGTTGGCTAGGGTTAACCTTGGCGAATGAACCTCATTTAACCGATAACCTATCCAGTTTTTTTTACTATATTGTTACCACAAGCAGTACCGTAGGGTATGGTGATTTAAGCCCAACAACCGATCATGGTCGACTTTTTTCTGCCTTGTTTATTATTCCATGTGGTGTGGGACTATTTGCATTGTCTGTGGGTCGAATTGCGGTCTTCTTTACTGATTTTTGGCGTACAAACCGAAGAGGGAAACAAAATTTGAATTTAGAAAATCACATTATTGTTATTGGCATTAATAGCGCCAGAACCCCTCATTTGATTGAAATGCTAAAGCGTGAAGAGCGAGGCCGCCGTGAAGTCGTCGTGGTGTCTTGTGAGTACGAAGAATCGCCATTTGGTGCTGATGTGCATTTTGTGCGAGTGAATTCGTTTACCGATGCAACAGAAATGGAACGCTCAAATTTATCAAAAGCTAGCGCAGTGATTGTTGATACCGATTTAGACGATGCAACGTTAACCATTAGTTTGTTCGTTGCAGAGCAAAATAGCGAAGCGCATTTGGTCGCGCATTTTGAAGACCCAATTAAGCGAGATTTATTGCACAAGTACTGTCCTAACTCTGAGTGTATTTCATCGCTATCAACAGAATTAGTGGCAAAATCAGTGATGGATAAAGGCTCAAGCTTTATTCACTCTGAATTAGTGAGCGCGCACGAGGGGCAAACTCAATATTCAATTGAAGTACCCAAGGGGATTAATAGTTTTAGTCTGGAATCGGTGTATTCATCCTTCAAAAAGCAATATGAAGCGACGATTATTGCAACTCAACAAAAAGATCAGAGCTGTAAAGTTAACCCAAGTTTGGAAACACAATTAGGATCTGGAGATGTGATTTATTATATTGCCGATGAGCGTATTGTGGATTTAAATTGGCAAAAAACCATACTTAATTAAAGACTATTGAGTGTTTTGTAAAAGTTCTATTGCACAAGGCTTTGCTCAAGATTAGAATGCGAACGATTTTCATTTAACTGGTGAGTAAACGTGTCCCGTATTTTAGTGGTCGATGACGACGTAGCGTTGTGCAATTTATTGCAAGAAGTATTACAAGATGAAGGCTACGATGTCGATTGTGTGCATTGTGGTGAAAGTGCGTTAGAATTTATTCAAACACATTCAGTTGATCTTGTTTTGCTTGATGTCATGTTACCCAAGTTAGATGGCTATCAAGTGGCGAGACGCATTTGTCAGCGCTTTGCTACCCCTATTCTTATGCTTACCGCTTTAGGTGATGAAGCTTCTATGCTTGATGGATTACAAGCAGGTGCCGATCATTTTATCGCCAAACCTTTTAATGTTCCTGAATTATTGGTGCGTATTACGGCTATCTTACGTCGTGTAGGCTTAGAGCGTCAGCGTCAAAATTATGTGGGAGCAACCGAAGATCTTGCTGAGCAATTTTTACGTTTACCACTCACTGAAACAGAGTCTGAATTACTGCAATATCTGATTAAGAATGCCGATGTCGTGGTGTCTAAATCTGATCTTCAAATCAATATCCTCAAAAAAGAGCTATGCCCGTTTGATAGAAACTTAGATATGCACATAAGTAATATTCGTCGTAAATTATTGCAATCTGGTTTATCTAAACAACATATTAAAACAGTGCGTGGACGTGGTTATAGCTTTATCAAAACGGTTAATAGCTGATGATGGGTAAGGTTGAATGAAAATGCTTCGTTGGTTTGGTGCTTGTCCCTCTTTTGTACGTAAGCATAAAAATGGATTAGCGTTTCGTCTATTTAGTGCGTTCGCAGTCAGCTTATTTTTGATTATATCGCTACAAAGCTTGGCTGAAATCGCATTAATGAAATCAATGTTACGTATCCCTGCATCGATACAAACTAAGATGTTGGATTTAGCTGATCAAGCAAATGTGATGATTGAAGATGGAGATATGGATGAATTAGCCGATTGGGCAAGAGCACAAGAGTATTATCTTTTTGTGCTTGATGAGAATAAACGACCAATTACTCATCGTGATATGCATCCTCATTTTGAATTTAAACTAAAATACCTTCGCTCATTAGATACACAATTAGATAATGAAGTGAACCGTCCAATTATCGGTATTCCATTAAAAGATGGTTTAACGATAGTGATTCAAATGCCGTATCAGTATCATCCCGCAAAAGATTTTCCTCTTTATTTTGGCATTATAAAGTTCATTATTTCAGGGTTGATTTTAGGGTTGTTCTCTTGGGTTATTGCTCGATATTTACAGCAACCATTAGCTAAATTACGCGAAGTAAGCCATAAACTAGCGCAAGGTGATTTTGAAGTTAAAGTGGGAGAAAAGATTGGACATTCGGTTCGAGAATTTAGCGAGTTAGCTCATGATTTTGATAATATGACCCATGAAATTCACTCTTTGGCTGAAAAACAGCAGAGATTGATCCGTGATGTTTCTCATGAATTAAGAACGCCATTAGCGCGACATAACTTAGCCTTACACTTACTAAGAAAGAAAGTAGACAGTGAGCATCATCATTTATTGGATAGGTTAGAGAACGAATCTAATGAGATGAATGACTTAGTGGGTGAGATCTTAGAGTTTAGCCGTTTAGAAAACGCACGTTACTTAACAAAGCTCGAGACGGTTATGTTAGAGAGTTACTGCAGTTCTCAAGTGGCTCAAGGCTGTGTTGATTTAAAGCTAAATCAAACCTTAGAAATGACAGCCACACAACCTATTCCTACGGTGATGGCAGACCCGCGTTTGGTGACTCGCGTTATTAGTAACTTGATTGGTAATGCAATTAAATACGCAGGAGAAACAGCGAAGATTCAGGTGATAGTTATGCCATACAGCGATCAAAATAAAGAGTATGTTGCTGTTATCGTAGAAGATGATGGATTGGGTATTCCTGAACATCAACTGTCAGATATATTCTCGCCTTTTACCCGCTTAGAGTCTGCCAGAGATAAGCAATCGGGTGGTTATGGGCTAGGGCTTGCGATAGTCAAAGAAGCCATGTCAGTGATGAAGGGGAAAGTAGTGGCTGAGAATCGAAAAGAGGGCGGCCTGAGGATCTCGCTGTTGTTTTCTATTTAGGTTTTACTGAGATATTATCTTATTATTTTAAAGCGTCTTTATTATTTTGATAAAGGCGTTTTTTACGTTTTATATAATGTAAAGAAGCATTTAGTTATATTCATTTACGAATGCAAAGAATGTAAATTCAATGCAAATAAAAACAATTATCATTTATATTCCATCTTGGATTTTTATCACCCTTTTTAAAAATACTTGGAGATAATGGTATATGTTTTCTAAAAGTCAGTTGGCTCTAGTTATTAGCGCCGTTTTGTCTACCCCCCTTGCTTACGCTGAAACAGAGACATCAATTACCGATGAACACATGGTTGTTACTGGTCGTGATTATGGTTACAAAGCAGATACAAACTGGACATCCATGCGTATGGAAGCGACTCAATTAGAAACGCCAGGACAAGTGAGTGTGATTGATGAGCAGCTGATTGATGAGCAACGTGCAAGTACACTTGGTGAGGTACTACAAAATGATTCAAGTATTGGCGCCAGTGCAACAACGCGAAATCGTGAGCAGTTTACATTGCGTGGTTTCGAGCTAGGCAGTAGCACTGGTTTTTTGCGTGATGGAAAGCAGCATTGGTCTCATTATCGTCAACCCATTGAATTGTTGGAGCGTGTTGAGATCCTAAAAGGTCCTTCAAGCCTTTTGTATGGTCAATCTGCACCGGGTGGTTTAGTGAACATGGTTGCTAAGAAGCCGACCTATGAAACCCAAGTGAGTGTAAGCCAAGATATTGGTTCAAATAACGATTCACGTACCATAGCCGATGTTAGTGGTTCATTAAATGAAGACCAAACCTTACGTGGTCGTGCGGTTGTATCTAAACAAACATATAACTCATGGCGTCAATATGGAGATGGTACCGTTCCCTCAACAGAACGTTTTATTGGTGGTTTATTCCTTGATTATGACGTTAATGAAGATGTGAAAATCTCTTTTCATTATGACCGTACTATTGACGACGGTAGTGTCGATTCAGGCGCCTACATTAAAGATGGCAAAACAATTGGTGGCGATAAATTCATTTGGGATGCTCAGTGGTCAAGTATCGAAAATGAAGTAGAAAATGTCGGTGTTGATATTGCTGCGAACTTGACAGATGTATGGCGTGTTAATGCTAGCTTCAATCATCAAGATTTTAATCGCCACGATGTAGAGAGTTATCCAAAAGAAGAAACTTATAACCCTGCAACGGGTGAATACATGCAAGGTGGAAGTGACCGTAATGATCATTGGGTATTCAAAACTGCAAGTGTAGATTTTATTGGTGAGTTTGATGCGTTAGGTGTAAGTCACCAAATGTTGTTTGGTAGCAACTGGCTAGGCTATAGTTATGATCGTTTAGAGTATTCATTTAATAGTTCTACAGCGACGGTTGGTCAGCCAAGTCTAGTTCCAACACGCAGCGGCAAAGTAAAAGATACAAGCTCTGAATATGATACATGGGGTTTCTATGCTCAGGATATGATCTCGTTTAATGATTATTGGCAGGTGTTAGCTGGTGTTCGTTATGACCGTCAGCTTAAAGAAGGGCTAGCGGAAGATGCTGTATCTCCTAAGTTTGCGGTAATTTTCCACCCTGCGGATACGGGTTCTATTTACGCAACGTATTCTGAAAGCTTTGAAATGCAAGGTGAGGTGTCAGGCTCGAATTATGTTAATGATGGACAACAATTAGATCCTTTACGTGGCAGATTGTATGAATTAGGCACTAAATGGGAATTGCTAGATAATCAATTGTTTGTATCGGGTGCAATCTTCGATATCACTCTAGAAAACTCAACTATTGATAAGAAATTAAGCAGTGGTATGGATGAAAAAACACAAGCAGGTGAACGAGTTCACCGTGGCGTAGAGCTTTTAGTTCAAGGTTTGATTACAGAATATTTTTCTATGAATGGTTCCGCTACTTATTTAAATGCAGAATATACAGCTGATGAATCTTATCAAGGAAACCGCCCTGCTGATGTGCCAGAATATTCAGCAAGTGTTTGGTCTCGCTATGCCTTCACAAATAATACTAATGCAAATTTAGGTGTTATTTATGTGGGTGAGCGTTACGGAGATGCAGCAAATACTTTTAAGAAGGACGGTTACACACGCTTTGATTTAGGTATTTCACATACAGTTAAATACGATCAAGATTTAACCTTTGTGGCTCGCTTTAATGTTGAAAACTTGTTTGATACCGATTACCTCGCAGGTGGTGGCTCAACAGGTGATGATTATGCAAAAAATGGTGCACAGAATGTAGTTATTGGTGAAGGCCGAAACTATATGGCGACTCTACAAGTTAAATACTAATTTAGCGCATTAAAAATAAGGGGAGGCTTCGGTCTCCCTTTAGTGCATTTATTTAAATACAAACTTTCTTTTAAGAAATAAAGAACTAAGAAATTGATAAATATGAATATCCTAAAAACCAGTATCGGTATTGTATTAGCAATCGTGATCACAACCGCTCAGGCAACCACGCTTGATCAAGCACGATCTATCGAAAATAAATCGAATACGGCCTCAGCAGTTAGCCAAACGAAAATCGATAAAAGTGCAGAAGCAACGTTAGCTTACAAAGCTGAAATCGAGCAGCTTCAAGAAGAAGTGAAAAACCTAGCAGTATACCGTGATCACTTAACGGGTTTGGTGAATAGTCAGCAACAAGAAATGGCAAGCTTAGATGATCAAATTGATACCATTAAAGAGACCAGACAAGGCGTTGTTCCTTTAATGTATAAAATGTTATCTGGTCTGAACACGGTAGTTGAACAAGATAAGCCAATTAACACAGAAGAGCGTTTACAGCGTATTTCAAAGCTTGAACATATGATGACAAGAGCAGATGTAAGCGATGCCGAAAAGTACCGTCGACTTCTTGAAGCTTACCAGATAGAAATGGATTACGGTACAAAGCTAGGAACATACCAAACACAAATTACGGTTGAAAGTAATGAGAAAATTGATGCGGATATGCTGCATTTAGGACGTGTTTCGTTAGTCGCTCGTCGCCTTGATGCTTCTCAATATTGGAGTTGGAATACGTACACCACTCAATGGCAATCACTGGATTCTAAGTTTAATGATGATTTAGCCAAAGCTTATTCTGTTGCTTATAAGCAAGTTGCCCCAAGTTTATTGGTTCTTCCTGTGTCTTTATCACTAAAAGAGGTGAAATAACATGACTATTAAGTCACTGATTTTAGCTATTTCACTGTTTGGTTTTTCTATTAATACAGCTACAGCAAACTCTGAATTGTTAAAAGAGACACAACAAGCAAGTCATGCACAAAAGCAGCATAATACACAGAGAGAATCTGGTTTTAAACAAACAGAACAAAGCTTAAAAGCACAACGAAATGCACTGATTGCAGAGCGCAAAAAACTGCAAAAAGAAAGTGATGAATTAAGCGCTATCTTTAGTAAAAATGAAAAAACACTAGCGATGTTAGAGCAGCAACTGCATTTAGAAACGGGCAGTTTAGGCGAGTTGTTTGGTGTGGTAAGACAAACGGCAAAAGACCTTGATGTTGAATTGAAAAACTCAGTAACGGGTATTACTAATAATACTGAGATAATTAATGATATTGTTGCGGCTAAATCTTTGCCTTCAATGAGCCAACTCACGGGTTTATGGCAAACGATGACTCAACAAGTGCAGGCGAGTTCAGAGTTAGAATTAACGACAGTAACAATGATTAATGGCTCTGGTCATCGTCAATCAATAAATGCTTATCGCTTAGGTAATATGGCACTGGTTGGTGATGAAGGATTTCTACGTTGGAACAATAAAAAGAACGTAGGAACCTATTATGCACAGCAGCCTGAATTTGCACCATCAGTAACAAGCCTATCAAATATGGAACAACAACAACAACAAATCATGATGATGGCTGTTGATCCATCGCGTGGAATTATGTTGGATCAATTAGCGAATACCCCAACCTTGAAAGATCGTCTTCAAGCAGGTGGCGTTGTTGGTAAGATCATTCTTGGTTTATTATTGATCGGATTAATTATTTCATTCTTTAATGGGGTGAGATTGTTTGTTATTCGCCAGCAAATTAGAAAGCAATTAAAACAGCCACAAGAACTTGGTAAAAACCCATTAGGTCGTGTACTTGCTGCTTATGATGCAGAAAAGCAACGTTCAGTAGAAGCATTAGAACTTCGCTTATTAGAAACCATTGTTGATGAGCAGCAAGGCTTAGAAAAAGGCCTTTCGATGCTTAAGCTATTAGCGGCATTGGCACCAATGTTAGGTCTTTTAGGTACAGTTACTGGAATGATCGAAACATTTCAGGTGATCACGCAATTTGGTAATGGCGACCCTAAAGTGATGGCGGGCGGTATTTCAATGGCACTTGTGACTACTGTACTAGGTTTGGTTGCGGCGATGCCTCTGTTATTAACCCACAATATCTTAAGCTCACAAGCAGAAAGTATTCGTACCATTCTTGAAAAACAAGGCTTGAGTTTGGTGGCTGAGCAAGCAGAAAAAGAAACACCGAATAAACCAATGGGAATCGCAGCCTAATGACGACTTTTCTCTCTCACTTTATGGCACAAGGCGGGCCCATATTATGGTGGTTAGGGGCTGTTGTCGCTGTGTGTTGGTTATTGGTGGTTGAGCGTGTGTTTTTCTTACTATTCACTTTTCCTGCACAACAGAAAGTATGGTTAGAGAAATGGCAACAGCGAGACGATCACGATTCGTGGTATGCAAAAACCATTCGTGATGGATGGATAAGCGAAGCTCACCTTCAATTAAATCAATATCTGAATTTCATTAAAGTTCTAGTGGCAATTTGCCCAATGTTAGGTTTGTTAGGCACGGTAACCGGTATGATCTCTGTGTTTGATGTGATGGCTAATCAAGGCAGTAGCCAACCTAAACTAATGGCATCGGGCATTTCGTTAGCGACCTTACCAACCATGGCTGGAATGGTGGCAGCATTAGCCGGAATGTTTGTTCATGCCCATTTAGCTAAAGTTTGTCGCCATAAAGAGCATCATTTAGAAAAAGCATTAAGGAGTCAGTCATGAGACTTGGCCGTCGTTCTTCAAATCAAGAAGAAGCACAAATCGATTTAACATCAATGCTCGATATCGTATTTATCATGTTGATCTTTTTTATCGTAACCAGTTCATTTGTTCGAGAATCTGGCGT
>JAAGZR010000568.1 GCA_024206155.1 Aliivibrio sp. | reverse complement strand
TGAGCAGCCAAAAGCGTTAATCAACACCATGGAAGGTCGTATTACCAACGATTCTGTTGTTACTGAAAGTATTGGTGTTAACGCAGTTGAGATCCTAAACAAAGTTGATCACGTACAAATCATTGCTTGTGGTACCTCTTATAACGCAGGCATGACAGCTCGTTATTGGTTTGAGTCACTGGCAGGTGTGAGCTGTGATGTCGAAATCGCCTCTGAATTCCGTTACCGTAAATTTGTAACTCGTCCAAACAGCTTATTGATCACCTTATCTCAATCAGGTGAAACGGCTGATACATTAGCGGCACTTCGTTTAGCCAAAGAGCGTGGCTACATGGGCGTAATGACAGTATGTAACGTGGCAGGTTCATCTCTGGTTCGTGAATCTGATTTTGCTTTCATGACCCGTGCCGGAACTGAGATTGGTGTCGCATCAACTAAAGCCTTCACCACACAACTTGCTGCGTTATTGATGTTAGTTACCGCATTAGGTAAACAGCAAAACCGTATCTCAAAAGAGAAAGAAAAAGAGATTGTTGAAGCCTTGCATGCATTGCCTGCTCAAATCGAACAAGCACTGTCTTTTGATAAAGAGATCGAAGCATTGGCATCTGATTTTGCAGACAAACAACACACGCTGTTTTTAGGTCGTGGCGAGTTTTACCCAATTGCGGTTGAAGCCTCTTTGAAACTAAAAGAAATCTCTTATATTCATGCTGAAGCGTATGCGGCAGGTGAGTTAAAACATGGCCCATTAGCATTAATTGATGCGGATATGCCAGTAGTTGTGGTTGCGCCAACCAATGACTTATTAGAAAAATTAAAATCAAACGTAGAAGAAGTACGTGCTCGTGGTGGCTTGTTGTATGTCTTTGCAGACGAGCAAGCAGGCTTTGAAGCGGATGAAAGCATGAAGATCATTACCATGCCTCATGTGAGTGATATTACCGCACCAATTTATTACACCATTCCAATGCAGTTACTTTCATATCATGTGGCGTTGATTAGAGGGACGGATGTCGATCAGCCTCGTAACTTAGCTAAAGCGGTAACGGTAGAGTAGGTAAGTTAACGCCGTGTTATTAGCACGGCATTTTAAAGGGCTATTTAGATAAGTTATTGGGTTTTAAATCGTGACAGTAATGTATTCAAATCGTCACTTTTACTATGGAGCTCTTTTGCTTCTATTGTGATGCCAGCAATGCTTTCATCAGCAGACAGCGATAATTGATTAACTTGGGTGACATTACGTTCAATTTCTTTTACCGCTTCGGCTTGCTCTGATGTCGCACACGCAACTTGTTCTGCTTGCATTGAAACAGTTTCAAATGATTGCATTAAAATTAAGAGGGCTTGGGTGATCTGATCCATTTTATCGGAAGTTTGATCTGCGCTTTTTCGATTTGTTGCCATGTCATTCGCAACACTTTGTGTATTACTCTGAATACCTTCAATAATTTGCTGAATATTGTGGGTTGATTGCTGCGTTTTACTTGCTAAACTTCGTACTTCATCAGCAACAACTGCAAATCCACGTCCAAGCTCACCAGCGCGAGCTGCTTCAATGGCTGCATTCAGCGCCAAAAGGTTAGTCTGATCTGCTATTTCTTGGATTACACGCAATACATCCCCAATCTGTTTTGCATCTGCAAGAAGGGCATTTACGCCTGACTCAGAATCAATTAGTGCAGTGTTTAACGTTTGTACTTGTGTATTCGCTCCTTCTGTAAGAGAACGCGCATGCTCAACGTGATTTTTTGCTTCCGAAATATGCTGACGGGTCATTTCTGCATTTTGTGCAATGTCTTTGACGACATGATCCATTTCTGTTGTTGCTGTCGCAATAACAGCTAATTCAGAACGCTGTTCTTCCATATCACGAGAGGCTTTTAATAATGCATTGCTCACGCTATGTGTTGTTACCGCAACATCGGTTGAAACTAACTTCGATTCATTGATGATATCTTTGATTTTAGCATTATAGCCATTAAACCCATGCGCTAATTGCCCAAGTTCATCCTTAGAGGTAACAGCTAACTGACGTGTTAGATCTCCTTCGCCTTGAGAAAGAGCAACCAGTTCATTCGCAATAGTATTAACATTACGTAGCGAGCGGTTAATGACTAACATAACGGTCATACCCACAATAATGATGACTAAGAAAGAACCAAATAGCACATTACGCATTAAGCTGCTTAATTGATTATCAAGTTGCGATTGAGGAACTAATATAGCTAGATGCCATGATAAGTTTGGATGTGCTACTGAAATATCATGTACAACGGCATAGTAAGGCTGCTCTTTTAATGTCAGATTAAGTAAAGCATCAGTTGCTACATTTGAATTATTCAGTTGAGCTATGCCTGGGTTTTCTTGCTCTAATAATTGAAGTGTCAGTTCTTTTGAGTCTTTTTCTTTCATATCAGAAAATAGAATCACTTTACCTTCATCATCAAAAACAAGTAATTCAGCATCATCACCATAGTTAGTTTCACTCAGTAATAGCTTTTGTAAGGCTTCTAGCTTGATGTCAGCACCAGCAATATAGGCCAGTTTATTATCTTGATAAACTGGCATATAGATAGAACCGTTCATTTGGCCTGAACGAATATCAATTACGGTTGCCGCCCAAGCCTTGCCTTCATTTACGGAGCGCTTCCACCAAGGACGTGACTTTAAATCTGTTGAGGGATCATAATAACGGCCAGATTTATCGAAATATTCACCAGTTGTGCCTATCGCATAAAAAAGGCTATATAACTGAGGATCTTGATGGTTCATATCTTCGATAAAGGTATTAACTTGAAGGAAGTCTGAATTAGATTGTGGATCTTCAGTCGTTGTTCGGTTACCAGCAAAGTGCTTTAGTACAGGCACATTCGCGAATGCATCTACTTTTGATTGGAATCGCTCAAAGTACCCTTGTGTGATTAAGCTACGCTCTGTCACGATACTGGTCATTCCCTGAGCTAGCTCAGAATGTGCGATAGATGAAAATCGTTGATATGTCAGCCAACCAGCAACAGAGCATGCTAGAGCAATAACACACACAATACCGAGTGCAACTCGATGAGAAAGAGATTTGATTCTTAGCTTGTCCATTATGTCAATTCAGTTGTATATAATATGCGCATACTATGTGAGGATATAAAACAAAAAAAGGTAAAAATATCAATAAAAATGATAAAAAAACAAAGTCATTTTGAAACGTTAATTATATCAAGGGGATGGGTTATCTATATTTTTTAAATTTGCACGGAATATTATGCGTTATTTTGGCTCATTTTTTCTTGTCGGTAAAACTCTGCCTTTGTTTTACTTTGACGAATTTTAGCTGGAGTTAAGGTTGTTTTTGTCTTGATAAATTTGGAGAAGTACGATGGTTCATCAAAACCGAGCAGCTCAGAAATATGTTGAATAGGTAATTCGGTGTATTTTAATAAGCGTATTGCTTCAACAAGAATATGCTCATTCATAAGTTGTTTTGGTGGTTTTCCTGAGCATGCAATGCAGGCCTTTCTCAGTTGGTACATTGAAACTTTAAGAGCTTTGGCCATCTGATTGATATTTTGCAGCTCTCTTTTAGAGTTAAGCATATCTAAAAAAGCCGAGTAGAGAGCATTGCCAACAGTTGCTTGAGGTATTTGCACCTTTTCTGAAATTAGGAGTAATAAAGAGATAAGCAAATGTTTGATTACTGGTTCTTGGATTGGTACTCGAGTTGCCAGATTTGTGATTAAACTAAAAAGTTGATCGTAGGCGTGATTTTGTTTTACTAGTGTGCAGTGTGAAAAAAGTGATTCAATATAGAGTATAGATTGTGTATTTAGATCATTAAACCAATAGTTGTCACTGACAGTAATAACAATGCCTTCCCACTCTGATTCTTGTATGAATCGATGAACGGATTGCTTACCAAATAGAAGTATGTCGCCTTTATTAAGGTTGATTAGCTTACTATCAACTTCATGCTTGGCAGTTTGAGATGTAACAAAAAGGAGAACACTAAAATCAATTCGATGTGGGTGGAATAAAGCATTATTCTTATCCAGTTCAATTAGCTTTTCTTTTGACCATATTTGGATAAGTTCAGCCTCTGGAGTTGTTTTTTCAGTTAGTCGTATTTGTGGGACCATCATAACTAAATTCACCGTGATATAAGCTCTCTAAAAATTATAGAAGAGAAGGTTGTTATTAAAAAATCTATTTAGATTAAAGTTTAGTCTTCAAGTATTAAATGTTATACCCCATTGAACTTTATTACTCTTTTTTGAAATAAAAAACGACAGTCTTTGTAGACTGCCGTTTTTATTTATGCATTTACAATGCGTAAATTAAATCCCCGCAGGTTTAAAGAAAGCTTTTAAACGTTTAGTGATCATTAAACGAGAGATAGTAAATATCCTGAAACCGTGCGTTGGTGTAGTCTGAAAATCGTATCGTATAAACGGCGAATTAATCGACCTTGTAACATTAATTTCCCTTCTAAGTGTGTCCCCGGAGCAAAAGTACCAACGGCAAAGTGATGACCGACAGCTACGACCATTCCATTGCCCTGGAAGATAAAAATCAGTTAGCTCCTTTCCACGTAGTAAATAACGACTTAAGCTTTTAGCTAAGTGAGCTGCTGCACGGTTAGCTGCTTGATCTTTTGGTGGAACAAAAGAACCATCCGGCTGTGGAATTGCGACACAGCCCCCTGCAACAATGATTCGGGACATAGCATTTTCTCACAATGTTTTGGCTTAAAGAGGAGCTAACCCGCTCGAAAATAAGTCAAAGAATAATCTTCATTACAGAGCGAAACAGTGCGTGCTGAGTTTCAATGCCGCTATTATACCTATTTCTTAATTGACGATAATAGGATCTAAATGGAAATTACTTTTACTAAATAAGTAATAGATTTAATATGAATTTTTTATGACAGTTTGTCTTTTCGCCTTGATCTTTTCATCTCTCAGTTTAAAATATGCGGAAATTCGCATATCCATATTTAAGGCTTTTTATGTTACCTCATCAATTTTTCAAACTGCTTTCTGATGAAACGCGTATGCGTTGTCTGTTACTTATCGCTCGTGAAAGTCGTTTATGTGTAAACCAACTAACAGAAGCATTAGATGAAAG
>JAAGZR010000077.1 GCA_024206155.1 Aliivibrio sp. | reverse complement strand
CTACTGATAAAGAAATTAATTTTGGTACTCAAATAAGTGGTATAAAAGGTTTTTATGCTAATGTTATTTTGTCAACAGACTCTTCGACAGACGTTGGCGGTGAAAAACAACTTTTTAACGTAAGTACTACTTATAATTACAACAATGGATATTAATAATAAAAATAAAAAACTATGTTAGGAGCAGTAATAGGAGCAGGTGCTAGTATAGTAGGCGGTTTAATTGGCTCTAGTTCTGCTAAAAAAGCAGCTAGAAGAGCTAGAAGAGAAGCTAAAAGACTTCAAAAAAAATTAGATACATTAGAAGCTAATAGACAAGAAGTTATAAATCCTTACGAAGGTTTTGAAAGCTTGACTAGCACAATGTCTAATCCTTTTGCTAATTTAGGGGTTGCCACTCAAGCTGCAGAAATGCAAATAGAACAAGCTGATATATCTTTAGCAAACACACTAGACGCATTAAGAGCAACTGGCGCTTCTGCTGGTGGAGCTACTGCTTTAGCCAATGCGGCTTTAAGAAGTAAAAGAGGCGTTGCAGCTAGCATCGAACAACAAGAGGCACAAAACGAAAAACTAAAAGCACAAGGCGAGCAGCAATTACAGCAACAAAAAGTAGCTGAAGAAAGACGTATGCAACAAGCAGGTGCAGCTGGTAAGCAATTTGTTTTTGGGGTCACAGAGCAAAGAGAACAGCAGCAATTAGATAGAACAGCCGCTATGCTAGGTCAACAACAGGCGGCAGCGGCTCAAGCTAGAGCAGATCAAACATCAGCAATAACAGGTATGCTTGGAACAGTAGCTCAAGCTGGATTATCCGGTGGTTTTGATAGTTTATTTAACAACAACTAGAAATGAGTAATAAAAATGTAATTACAAATCTTACTATAAAGCAAATGGCAGAAAGTAGCGCTATGGGCTTTAATAAGGAATATATAGCTAGATCATCTGATGTTAACTTTGATATACTAGGTAAAGCTTTTAGAGATACAGGTAAGGTATATGCTAAACTTAAAATAGCTATAGAAACCAATAACTGCGTATCTGATTATTGCGAATATGAAATGAACAAAGTAAAGCAACTAGAGCAAGCGCCTCAAGCTGCTTTAGATTTTTTAGCTATGCTTATTTCTAATGTTGAGATAACAGAAGAGCAAAACTTTGATCCTAATAATAATTTTGAATATACAGTAGTAAACTCTATATTAAAAGAGCGACCAGGTTTTTCTAAAACTGATGGTTATGATATTGCTTTGCATTTGCTAGAAGATGGCACTCAAGATATTATTTTTACTGGACCAGCATTTGAAAAGCCGTTGGTTATAAATAACTCTTCATTAAATTCTTTAAACGAATCAGGCACTACAATAGTGGCATCGACACCTGATATAACTAAAGATATGATTAAGCTATTAACAGAAGTTAATATATTTTCACCAGAAGATGTTAATGAGGCTGGTCAATTAAAGTCGGGTGCTAAAATAAAAGAAGAGTTTATACTTAAAACCGCAGACGGTAGTTTTGATTACGAAATAGTGGAAATAGGTGATGGTAAAGGTAGAAACATATTAAAATACGATATGGATAGAATAAAAAGAGTTTCTAATCCTTTTGTAGACGCCGAGATAGCCGCTACGATGGCTTCTGAGGAAGAAACTATAGCTGCTTGGAACGTTTACTTATCTGAAGGCAATTACTGGTCTTATACAGAAGATTTACCGTTAGACCAAAACAAGAAAGATGAGTTTTCTAAGAAATATAAAGACTACTTTATGAATAATTATTTACTTCAGTTTACTAAAAATCAGTTACCAATTATACCTGAGGATGCTCAAGTATTTGATTTACAAGAGGCTAAAATGGCTAAAGCACAAGCGTTTATCGAAGCTAATAACCTATAAAATTTAATTAAATGACATTACTAGAATACGTTAATTCTTTATTTGAACAAGGTCTATCTGGAGAAGAAGTTATTGCTAAAACTCAAGAATGGAAAAAGAAAAATCAACCTAAAGAAGAAGAGGTAAAGATAGAGGGTGTTGCAAAACAGACGGATGCAAATGCATCACCCAAAGAGACACCGGTAGCGTCCGAGAATTTAGGGTCTGGAAGTGGACAATCACAATTAAATCCAAATCTTGATTTAATAAACCGTAGAGCTGAAAACAAAATACTAGACGACGCTAGAGCGAACTTGCAAAAATTTGAAGAAAAAAAATTCGACTTTAATAAAATACATGAAAACGTATTTGGTAAGTCAATAGAAGAGTCTGAAAAAGACAAAAAGAAGTATAAGCAAGATCAAATAAACTCTATACTAAAAAAATATGAACCTAACACTCCTGAAAGAGCTGTTGCGTATTATCAATTAGAGTTAGCCCCAGACTCTACAGTAGACACTAAAACGTACGAAGCTGTTGTTGATTATAACGAAAACCTTAAAAATTTAGAAAAATTTAAAAAAGGTAAAACTAAAGACGCTTACAATATACAAGGTTTACTTCCAGACGTAGACGCTAGTGACATACAAAGAGCTTTATCTGGTGTAAACAGAGGTGAAGAAATACCTAAAACCGAGGAAAGTAAAAAAATAAAATTAACTCTAGAAAATTTAGATAATATTTCTAAGTTTATGGAAGAGTTAGATAAAGATCCTGAGCTAAAAGATTTTAAATCTATTAGTGAAATGCTTGAAAAAAGTAAACTAGAGATACTTGGTGATACTTTTTTAATTAACATGCCCTTAGGGTTAGAAGCTACTTGGGAAGCTACTAAAGGTATAATTGTAGACGGAATAGATGAGTTAAGCAATAAACTAGGTCAAACACCAGATTTTTTAATAGAGTCAGCTAGCGAAAAAGATCCAAATAGAGTTGAATTTGTGGATCCACAAACAAACGAAAGAATACTTTTTAGTGAAAATCCTAATAAGTGGAAAGAACTAAAAGACGCTAGATTGTCTGGACAAAGCGTTGCTTCTTTTTGGAAAGGAGAAGATGAAAGTGAAATTGGTAGAGCTTCTGATGCGTATGTTGTAAATCAATTTAAAAAATATCAAGATTTAAACAAAGCTAAAATAAAAGTTGGAGAAATAGTAAAAGATTTTGATTGGAAAAATCCATCTAAAATTAAATTTTCTTCTGGAAACGAGTTGTTTGGAGGCGTAATGACTGCTATAGAAGGTACGGTGGCATCTGTAATACCAGCTATGGTTACTGGCGGCGCTAGTTTAATACCTCAAATTGGAGCTCCAATATATATGGATTATAATATAGCGAAAGCAAACTCTTTGTATCCAAATGATCCTGATGCTTTAGCTAAATTAGTAGCTAATGACCAAACTGAATTTAAAACTCCAGCAGCTTTAACTGCTTTAGCCACTTCTTTAGAATATATAGGTTTTAAGGGTATTGCTAAACATATGATAGGCAAGACTGGTAAATTAAAGCCATTTGTTAGTTTAATGTATTCTCAGTTAGGTGAAGGGTCTACTGAGTGGGGTCAATTTGGTATTGAAGAGCTTAATAAAAATATAGCCGTAGGAAAAACCCTAGGTGAATCTATGGCGCTTGCTGTTGAAGGGATGGCTTCTAAAGAAGGTGTAGAAAACTTTTTAATGGGAGTTGTTGGTGCTGGTTCTATGGGTGTTCCTGGTACAATTAGAAATACAGTTTCTAGAGCTTTGATTACTGAAACAGAAGTTTTTAATAATGCCACTAAATTAATACAGGAGATATCCTCTTTACAACAAAGCAGATCTGCAGTTAATAATAAAGCTTATAAAGAAGCCGTAGATTTACAAATACAAGAAAGAGAAGAATCTTTAAAAGATTTGCTAGATAACACTACAAAGTTAACAAGCATGATGACTAAAGAAGAGCAAAATCAAGTAATAGATTTTCTTGGTCAAAAAAAGAAAAATAATAAAACTCTTTCAGATTTAAATAAATCACTAGCTAAAGGTGAAATAACCGCGAAGCAATATGCTTCAGCTAAAGGAGGCGTGGTTACTAGTAATAAATCAATAACAAGCAAGATAGATAGAGTTTTAGCTGATGCCAACAAAAGATTAATTGAAGGTGAGGTTGCTATTGTTGAAGATGTTGCCGGTAAAGAAAATGTTGAAACATTCAACACTGTGGATAAGTTTGTAGAAGCTACTGGTCAAGATGGTAAAGTTGATGCTTTTATAGACGAAAGTGGTAAGATATTTATAAACAAGCAAAGAGCCGCAGAGGTAGGCGCTATAACAGCTGGGTCTCATGAACTGCTACATAGAATATTAAGATCTACATTTCAATCAGATCCTAGTACAGCATTGAAGTTAGTTGAAAGT
>JAAGZR010000567.1 GCA_024206155.1 Aliivibrio sp. | reverse complement strand
TATTTACGGCATCTAGTGAGGCGTTACGGCCTGCTATTGATAGTTGCATCATTTAACCCTTAATATGTTTGATTTACGTTTTATTTTAACAGTGTTAGCGCTTCGTTTCACTTTTATAGTGTTTTTAGCGTTCACTGAGATTTTTACTGGTATCTTGGCTGATAGACCTTCGATAAAACTAGGTCCGTACTCGCCTATAGAAGCATCAATTTCAGACGTTAAACTTATAGATATAGAATCAGTAAAGGATGGTCCATATTCGCTTATATTGGCTTCTATGGCTTTGTCTAGGCTTGCTTGTACGCTTTCTGTAAAGCTTGGTCCTAACTCTGTTATGCTTGCGCTTAACCCTAAAGAAGCCTGAACATCAACACTGATTGAATCGGTAAAAGACGGGCCTGACTCTGTTATATTACCTTGTATTGTTAACGTTGATAGCGTTGCAGAAATAGACTCTGTAAACGCTGGTCCACTTTCGCCTATACTTCCTGTAATGTTAGCAGATAGATTGGTGCTTATACTTTCAGTGAATGACGGTCCTAACTCTGTAATGCTTGCTTGTATAGCTTTTGATAAAGTTGCGCTTATTTGCTCTGTAAAGCTTGGTCCTGATTCTGTGATAGAAGCAGTTAAGCCGCTACTGGCTTCTAGGAACGCACCTATAAAAGTGCCACCTTGTCCGGCTGTTGCTAGAGTTGAAGTTGCCTTAGTTCTGTAATCACCGTTAGCAAAATCAACTAATTCTGAACTAGTGTATCCTGTAAGCCCGCTAGAGCCTGTCAAGTCTTCAGATGCACAATTAACTGAAGTTACAGAAAAGTAGTCATTAACAGCGTTATTAAAAGAGAAACAGTTTGTTTGCGTTCCGTTACTCCCTGAACCTTCTAAGCCATCACCAGTGGCATTGAAAACGGTTGTATTTTCACAGTTAAGGACAAAATTAAAGCCAAAATCAATACCGTTAACGCCGCCATTCAATATATTATTTCTAAATACAGTATTAGGACAACTGCCTGCTAATGTTACTGCGTCCACTCCGCTGGCATTGCTGTGGGTAATGTAGTTCCTTTCGATTAAAGAGTTGTCGGATAATGCATTAGGCGTTAATGAAGCAACAAAAGAGTTAACTTCCTGCACTCTCATGTCGGAGAGAGTTACTGGCGTTTGTAGGTTTAGGGACTTTAAGAGCGCTAAAGATAAATGATTAGTGCCATCATACTGTACTGATAGAGTGGTGATTAAAGGTGGGTAAGGGTTCGAACCATTAAGTGTTGTATTTGCTCCGCAATCGCCTAAGCATTGCGCCTCTATACGTGAGCCGTAATCAATTCCAAATTCGGCAGCAGCCCACAAAGACAGTGTTGCATAATCCTGACTTCCTCCGTGACCATTACCTACAAGTGATACTCTAGGCATTATACAAGCTCAACATAGTTTAATAGCACTTCTTCTGTCACTTCTACATATGTGTTAGTAAGCAACTCTTTATAGAATGGATCTTCTAAATCAGGCGAGCGAAATCTTTTTGCGCCAGAAATAAACTCTTCTTTTAACTCTTCTGATATATCACTAATAACTCTGACGTATGACTTACCCATTGCTTGAACTTCAGAACCTTCAAACTGATTAGAGTCAATAATATCTACAACATCACCAACAACCTTACCGATAGCGGGTTTGTCTTCTCTTAGTATTAATATCTTAGATGGCATAGCTAACCTATTTATTTTCGTTTATTTCTTTCTTTAGTTTCTTTGTGTTTTGCCAATGATAGCGAATAAGAACAGAAACTAGAACAACACCTAAAACAGAAGTGACCGCATCAACAAGAGGATCTACCCACTCAACCCACCAAGCACTTATATTGGTTAGCATTATGACCATATAAGCCGTTTTTGGGTGACTAGCTATCGCCTCCCCTATCTGTCTTGTTTCTTCTCTCATCTCTTCGTTTTTTAATTAGTGGTTTTAGACATTGTAACACGCGGTTACTTGCTATCAAAATCATCAGACTTAGCCAAGCTGTATTTGTTAAAACCTGTATAACCTCTGACACAATCTACAACACCATTTGGCAGCAAAAATAATAGCTGCATAATTAAAACAACACCCGAGATAATATCATAACTAACAGAGCTAATGTATTGATGCCAAATAAAAAAACCGTACAGATCAACAAAGACCAAAGCATAACCGCATAGTGCTGCGTGCTTGTATTTTCTATGTAAGATAAGTCCTACGAATAAATTGAGTGTTGCCGTACATGAATAATAGTAAATAGCCGGCAAATCAGATATAAGCAAGTAGTAAATAAAATATGTTGTTATGAGGATAAAAGCGCCATACCTAGACGCTTTTGCAAATAACAAACAAATTAAAATCACAATAATTATTATTTGATAGGTATGCATAAATTACTTCTTTTTAGTTCCGCCACTAGTGCGAGTGCGTTTTTTTCCATTTCCGCCAGGCATATTAGCTCCTTAGTTAAGTTAAAGTGTAACGCAATTATATCACTTCTTAACGCCGATTAAAAAATAGAACGCCATCAAGCCATTAATAAGTAAGTTAATATCGCTTTGTAAAAAAGTCGAAACATCACTTGCTAGCAGTATGCAACTTTCTAAATTCATAATCCGTCCGAAGATTGTCGCTATCAACCAAGTATTAGCAAGTAAGAACCATTCCACAGTAATCATAATAGCCATAGCTCGTCTGGTTGGGCTTTGATACTTTGTAGCTTGAGCGTGATCTAGTATGAATTGCGCTTGCTCTTTTGGAGCCCAATCAGTACCCGCTAGTTTATCAACTATCTTCAAAGCTGAATTAGCAACACCATCAAAGCCAAATATCTTCTTTACGAAATCAAACATAATTATAGTCTCACTATTTCAATCGTGTGTTTATCGCCTGCTAGCGTACTCATAAGCATGTCATAAGCCTTGCCGCTTGCTAATCCCGCCCATTCACCACCAAGAACGCCAAAGCCGCTTACAGGAGCTATACAACCTTGTAGTTCACTAGCCTTGTTAGCCTTATGCATTAAAATATGAGTTCTTTTCGTGTCTCCGTTTAGTGATACGCCTAGACGCTCATTCTCTAAGCAGTAAGTACTTCCAAACTTAGGTGATAAAGTAGGGCTTAACTGATAAGTACCCGCAGGGATGCAGCTAACATTAGTTTTGTTATCGTCCCATTTTTTTTCCATCGTATAACAGAGTAGATTGTCACCATGCCATAGCTTACCCACTGTACAGTTATTCGCCGTAAACGTTACTAGCTTTAGTTTCATTTTCTTAACCTTTAATCTCTCTAAATTTAAT
>JAAGZR010000076.1 GCA_024206155.1 Aliivibrio sp. | reverse complement strand
GTGCACAGATGCGCTAACTTCTTGGCTGACGATTTGTATTGTATTGCCTGTCTTGTGTTCGATGATAGGCACATAACTGTACGTTTTAGTTGTTGAACACTGAACACACGTTCTATAACCTAACTCGATCCGTACTGGGTGCACGGTTTGACCACATTTGCAATACATATATTTGTTTATTATATTATCCAACAGTGTTTGTATTTTGTTTGTAATTACCTATGTTTAATCTTCTAAATTCAGGTAGTTCCATAGCCATTTTCTCAATAGCTTTGTCCATTACATAACTATGTAACTCGTTGAAATCATCGCCGTTAACAGGTTGATCTGATATCTGCCACTCGACAGTGTCATATAATAATTCTTTCATGTAATCCGCCACGCCTTGCGCTATTGAATCTATTTCTTTCATTTTACTCATAATTATATATTTCTTCTAGCTCACACATGAGCATTTCATCTATTTGTTCTTTAGTATAATCTATAAAGTTAGGGTGATTATACGCTTTTGTCCAAGGGTTTTCCATATTATTTAAATTTAGCTGCTACTTCACGTATTTCATCTTTGTCTTCTTGATCTAACCCAGGTGTTTGCTGAGCGTACATGCGTAGTACATAGTGTACGAAAGTGCAATCGTTATCTGTTAGTTTAATTGTTCGCATAGTTTTTAAGGTAATAGTTTAACATAAAGTTTAATCTTGTTAGTGGCGATAGTATAAGCGCACGAGCTTTAGTCATACCTTTTGATATATAAATCTCACCATCTTGTCTCTGCCATACGCATCTATAATTTTGCTCGTATGTAGGATTTAGTTGATACGCTCTGTCTGCACCGTTTTGCTTACGTACATAACCTGATTTGAAACAAGCAATGCGTAGTCGAGGTAAGTCTTTTACATTACACAAAGGATTACTTTTCCTAGTATAATACTTTAGTCTTTGCCTGCTAAACGAGGGTACAGGAAACTCAAACTCACGAGTTTC
>JAAGZR010000566.1 GCA_024206155.1 Aliivibrio sp. | reverse complement strand
GACAACGTTCAAATGACGGTTGAGCTAATCGCTCCAATCGCAATGGACGAAGGTCTACGCTTCGCAATCCGTGAAGGTGGCCGTACAGTTGGTGCTGGTGTTGTTGCTAAAATCTTCGCTTAATAGCTAAAGATTTTGCGATAAATCGCATGACTAAAAAAGGGAAGCTTAGACTTCCCTTTTTGTTGCTTGTAAGAAAATAAATTTTTTTTCGTCTGTTTTTCAAACAATGCTTGCAACTAAAAGTGTGATCTGTATAATGCAACGCACTGGTTAAGCCAGTTGTGAACCAATGAGCAGCGAGGAAAGTGCTGATTCCTACAGAGTAGGGTGAGTACTTAGAATGAATACTCAGCTTATGTTCGCGGTTAATATTATTAGACATTACTCTAATGAGTGATCGTTAGATGTAAATTCTAATATAAGTTAACTGACAATGTGTCCTAATTTTGGACCTATGGTTTCACATAAATCAATCGACATTCTCTCGTTCTTACGGGATTGAGTGGCGATATTGTTTGTGTATTTATTATTGGAGCTCTGTCTCATGCAGAACCAACGTATACGTATCCGCCTAAAAGCATTCGATTACAAATTAATCGATCAGTCTACAGCGGAAATCGTTGAAACAGCTAAGCGCACTGGCGCTCAGGTTCGTGGTCCTATTCCACTACCTACTCGTAAAGAGCGTTTTACTGTTCTTACTTCTCCTCACGTTAACAAAGACGCACGTGACCAGTACGAAATTCGTACTCACAAGCGTTTAATCGACATTGTTGAGCCAACAGATAAAACTGTTGACGCACTAATGCGTTTAGACCTTGCTGCTGGCGTTGATGTTCAAATTAGCCTAGGTTAAGGGGAGATTATTATGATTGGTCTAGTCGGTCGTAAAGTGGGCATGACCCGCATCTTTACCGAAGAAGGCGTTTCTATCCCAGTAACAGTAGTTGAAGTTGAAGTTAACCGTGTTTCTCAAGTGAAAACTGTAGAAACAGATGGCTACAACGCAATTCAAGTTACTTGTGGTTCTAAGAAAGCTAACCGCGTATCTAAGCCTGAAGCTGGTCACTTTGCGAAAGCAGGTGTTGAAGCAGGTCGCGGTCTTTGGGAATTCCGTTTAGAAAGCGGTGAAGAATTCGCAGTTGGCGCTGAGCTAAGTGTTGAAATCTTTAACGAAATCAAAAAAGTAGACGTTACTGGTACATCTAAAGGTAAGGGCTTCCAAGGCGCTGTTAAGCGTTGGAACTTCCGTACTCAAGATATGACTCACGGTAACTCTTTGTCTCACCGTGCTCCGGGTTCAATTGGCCAATGTCAAACTCCAGGTCGCGTATTTAAAGGCAAAAAAATGGCAGGTCACATGGGTGCTGAGCGTTGTACGACTCAAAACCTAGAGATCGTACGTGTTGACGCTGAGCGCAATCTGCTTCTTATTAAAGGTGCAGTACCAGGCTCAACAGGTGGCAACGTGATCGTTAAACCAGCTGTTAAAGCAT
>JAAGZR010000565.1 GCA_024206155.1 Aliivibrio sp. | reverse complement strand
AGCCATAACGTTTTAGGATTCGCAATAAGCGCACCAAAGTCAGTCATCGCACCAACTCCCATGAAGATCAAGAGTGGAAATATCCCTGTCTCAATACCAACATAGTAAACGTAATAAAGTAGACCGCCAGGATCGGTAAAACCTGCGTTTGGGATGTTTGCCAATATTGCACCAAAACCAATTGGTAGCAGTAGTAATGGCTCAAATCCTTTTTTAATCGCTAAGAATAAAAGTCCGCAACCCACTAAAATCATAATAAGTTGTTCAAACTTAAAATTAGCGATTGAGGTTTCATTCCATAATATTAATAAACCATCCATGTTTAACTTACCTTACGCTAGAGAAAGCAACGGTGTGCCAACAGCTACCGCATCGCCTTCCTTAGTTAAAACATCCTGCACTGTACCGTTACGTGAGGCTTTGATCTCAGTTTCCATTTTCATGGCTTCGAGAATGAGTAAAACCTCACCTTCCGCAACTTCTGCTCCAGGCTGAACGAGCACTTTAAAAATATTTCCAGCTAATGGAGCATCTACTGACTCAGCATCCACCGCTGATAACTGAGGTGATTGAACTGGGATTGGTTGAGCGGATACCGGAGCTACCGAAGAAATAACGCCTTGAGGGCCAACTTCAACATTATAAATTTGACCATCCACTTTAACGCTATATGCTTCAACTTTACCTTTTGCCGGCGTTACTGCCACTCCCTCTTCAATTCCTTCTTTTTCTGAACCTGGTGCTGGTTCAAAAGCATCTGGATTATTACGGTTATTTAAAAATTTAAGCCCAACTTGAGGGAACAAAGCATAAGTAAGAACATCATCAACTTGCTGCTCTGCAAGTTCGATATTCTCTTCTTTTGCTTTCGCTAGCAATTCATCTGTTAGAGTATGAAGTTCCGACTTTAATAGATCAGCGGGACGACAAGTAATGGCTTCAGCACCGTCTAATACACGAGCTTGTAACTCTGCATCAACAGCAGCAGGCGCAGCACCATACTCACCTTTAAGTACACCAGCGGTTTCTTTTGTAATGCTCTTATAGCGCTCACCAGTAAGAACATTGATCACAGCTTGAGTACCAACAATTTGAGAGGTCGGGGTAACCAATGGAATATAGCCAAGATCTTTACGCACTTTCGGGATCTCCAACAATACTTCATCCATCTTATCGGCAGCACCCTGCTCTTTAAGTTGGCTTTCCATATTCGTTAGCATTCCACCAGGAACTTGAGCAATAAGAATTCGTGAATCAACACCTTTCATTTTCCCTTCAAATTTCGCATATTTTTTACGAACTTCACGGAAATAAGTTGCAATCGGTTCTAGTTGTTCAAGGTTAAGATTAGTATCACGGCTAGTACCTTCTAGCATTGCCACTACCGTTTCTGTTGGTGTATGTCCATAAGTCTGGCTCATAGAAGAGATAGCGGTATCTAGAATATCAATGCCCGCTTCAACCGCCTTTAATGCTGTTGCTGTAGATAAACCTGTTGTTGCATGGCTATGTAGCGCCAGTGGCACATCACATGACGCTTTAATTCGTGTAATTAATTCTTCCGCTTCATAAGGTTTAAGTAAACCAGACATGTCTTTAATACAAAGAGAATGACACCCAAGATCTTCAAGACGTTTTGCTAGATCAACCCATGTATCTAAATTATGTACAGGGCTTGTAGTATAAGAAAGTGTGCCTTGCGCGTGAGCACCAACATCAATCGTTGCTTTTACTGCTGATTGAAAGTTTCTTACGTCATTCATCGCATCAAAAATACGGAATACGTCCATACCATTGGCATGAGCTCGTTCAACAAATTTTTCTACTACATCATCCGCATAATGGCGGTAGCCTAATAAGTTTTGGCCACGTAATAGCATTTGCATTGGTGTATTAGGCATCGCCTTTTTCAATAAACGCAAACGTTCCCACGGATCTTCACCTAGGTAGCGAATACAGGCATCGAAAGTTGCACCGCCCCATGTTTCTAATGACCAATAGCCTATCTTATCCAGCTGCTCAGCAATTGGCAGCATATCTTCAACGCGCATACGAGTCGCGAAGAGTGATTGATGGGCGTCACGAAGTACCACATCAGTGATAGAAAGTGGTTTAGACATACTTACAAACTCCTTGTAATAATTTTCCTAAAACAGATTATTTATGCTTTTGACGGTGTAACTTAACCGCAGCAGAAATTGCAGCAATCACTTGAGGCTGCACTGTTGTTTGATCGGGATCTGAATTTTTCTGGACAGCGAGTACCTGTTTGGGCGCTAGCTCCACAGGCAACAGCTTAGACATGAGTTGAACTAGATAAACTAGAATAGTAAGGAATATAAATACAACCCCCATACCTGTAAGCATTAAGGTTGCCGCTTCCAATAGTAGACTTCCAATGTCTGTCATCTTTTATTCCTTTTTGATGATAGTGACAATGTTAAATGTGCTCTTTTATTCTAAAAAGAATAAGTAATTATCTCGACCTCAACAAAATTGTCAAATCAGAAACAATCTAAATAAGTTCAAAAAAGAATAAAATGACGTGATATACCCATACACTGCCACTATTTCCCAAAACTTAAACTGATTACAATCAAATTACCTAACAATAACCTTTAAATCAATATATTTAATAACGTCATCAATTGGTTAACTTAACTTCCTTCAGATATAAAAAAACCCGATCGTTAAGATCAGGTTCTTTTAAAAGAATGGTGCGCCAGGGAGGATTCGAACCTCCGACCGCCTGGTTCGTAGCCAGGTACTCTATCCAGCTGAGCTACTAGCGCACAGTAATTCTAATTGTCTTTGCAACTAAATACCGTAACCGATAAAGAGTTACAAAAAGAAATAATGGTGCGCCAGGGAGGATTCGAACCTCCGACCGCCTGGTT
>JAAGZR010000564.1 GCA_024206155.1 Aliivibrio sp. | reverse complement strand
TCAGTTGAAGCTTTAGGATTTTCACCACCACTTAATTCTAAATATAGAAAACTAGTAGGCGGATTAAAAAGCTTTAGCTGGAATAGAAAAGAAATGAAAGAAAAAGGCTTTAGCCTTGACAACCCAGCTTATTTAGCAGGTGCTCAGATTATATCTGCTTTCACAAACGTGCCTGTTGATCGTGTTGTTAAAAAAGCAAACAACGTTAGAGGTTTATTAAGTAATCAAACAGAGACTTGGCAAAAAGTTGCACTAGGTTTAGGTTGGGGTACTTATGATATTGGCTTACCATATTATGGAGGTTGGGACAAACCTAAAGATCCAACACCTGAAGAGATTAAACAACGTGAGTTTGATACAATGAAAAAAGATACTAAAACATCTGATCAAGTACAAATGCTATTAGATTTAGGTCTTGATAAAAAACAAATTAAAGCATTGCGTTATGAAGACGCTAGAGTTAAAAAAATAATTGAACTACAAAATAAAAAGAAAGATGGCATCACCACTATACGGAAAGATAAGTAGCGCTTGTAAAGCTGCAGCAAAAAAGAAATTTAAGGTTTGGCCTAGCGCTTATGCTTCAGGTTGGGGCGTGCGTTGTACTAAAGCTGGTGGACCTGGTAAATTTGGAGGTAAAAAGAAAAAGTAATGGCATACAAACAAGGAACTCCGTTTCAACATTGCAATGCTACAGTCATGCACTCAAAGCCTTGGAACAAAATGCGCAATAGAACTGCTGCTGTTTCTGGTAAAGGAGATGGTAACAAAGTAGGCTTAGCTCATGCAGAAGAAAAAAGATCTCCACTTAATAAACAAAAAGGTGGTGGTACAACTAAAACTTGTTTACCTGCTTCTAAAATACGAAGCATGAGCAAAGAAGAGAGACAGAAGCTAGTTAACTCTAAAAAATCTGCTGGCGCAAAAGGTAAATACAAAAGATCGTCTAAGACTAATGTCAAAGGCGCTCGTAAAAAAGGAGCTACACTCAGAGACTGGTTTGAAAAAGAAGACTGGAGAAGAGTAGATGATCCATCAAAAAAATGTGGAGAATAAAATGAGTTTATCAGATATGAAGCTATACGCTATGAGCGCAGGTACTTTAGGCGTTACAACCTTTACACACATAGAAGACGGTTTAAAAATTTTATTATTACTAATAACTATAGGTTATACTATTTCTAAATGGGTTAACATTAAAAAAGAAGAAGATTGAAATACTTTAATTACGAAGAATTTGATTCGCCTGATATACAAGGTAGTGGTCAGCTTATGGATCCTGAGCTTTTAGACATGATAGACAAAGCCCGTGAGATATATGGCAAGCCTATACGCGTGACTAGTGGGTATAGAACTGAAGATCACAACCGTAAAGTTGGTGGTGTTGATTCATCTTCGCATTTAAAAGGCTTAGCAATTGATGTAGCATGCGTAAGATCTCGTGACAGGTTTGAAATGCTTACAGCATTAATAGAAGTAGGGTTTAATCGTGTAGGCGTTGCTAGTACTTTTATACAC
>JAAGZR010000563.1 GCA_024206155.1 Aliivibrio sp. | reverse complement strand
AGCGCCTTTATGCTTATTCTTTGAAGCGTACTCAACAGCAGATTCAAAACTACAGAAAGCAGTATTATTTAAAACTATATAATCTCTAACTCTTTCGCCGCAGTTTTTACACTTTCGTTTTGAGTTTGCCATCTTTCTTCCCACAGTAATTAACTACATAAAATACCCAGCCAATAAAAGCCAGTACAATAAAAGCTACATAACCATCATCAACAGCGAATAAAATAAACGATATTAGCGTTAAAAACAGTATCAAGTTTCTAAGCCTCTTATTCTCCTTTTTCATTCTTCGGTTGATGCGCCTTTCGTGGCATTTTAAGCACGTTTTCTTACCTCTTCTTCCTTTGTTAAAGCTAGCGCCTGCCTCTATGGTTTCAGGGCAAGCATAGCACTTGTGAGCGGCTCTTGATGTTGTCATTAAATATTTCCTTTTTGCCTAGCTGAATTAACAGAACGCCACATTTCAATAATAGCCTGCTTAGTTAGTCTTTGGTTTCTGACTAGCTCAAACTCTAATTGAGCGTCCCTTATTGCTTGCAGGTGCGCTTGATAGGGTTGACTCGCTAAAGCTTGTTGAGTCTTCTCTGCGGCGCTCCCTTGAAGCTTTCCGTACTCGATGGCGGCAATACTCTTTCTTTGTTCGCTAAGTGCATCATAAAGCGTTTTGGCTCTAGCGTATTCTTCATCAGTATCAACTAGGAACTCTAGCGCTGCCGCTGCATCGTTATATTGAATCATTTGGCCATGCCCCTAACTTATCAAACATATTAAACATTTCTTTAGGCTCTAGCTCTCTACCAGAGGCTCTGGCAATCCAACCGCCAAACTCTATACGAACATTTTTAGACTTTAGGTCAGCAAAGAAAGCGCTATGCTGATCATTCAAAAAATCTACTAATTCAGATTGCAGATAAGGCTGCTTACACACGACAGGCTCAACTTTTAATTCTTTCTCGCCTTTAGTGTTAAGCGTCCCAGCACACAAATAAACTTGCCATTTGTAGCGATGAAGAGTAATAGCATCGCTCATTGTCTTTGTTATTTGTGCCCGTTCACCTTTAAGATTAGTTAAAATAATATCTTGCTTTGGTGTGTTGTCATTAACAAAGTAACAAACAGCAAGCCCTTTTAATATTCTTTCGTTATTTTTTCGAACTGCTTCTACACGGTTGTACTTCTTAACTCTTTTTTTAGTCATCAAGAAGCCCGTTTTGCTTTTGTGTTTTAAAGTTGTAGTAACTAGCGCGTGCAATGCCAAGTTCTT
>JAAGZR010000562.1 GCA_024206155.1 Aliivibrio sp. | reverse complement strand
TATTGCAGGAGTATGTAGAAAAGGGTCTGCCATGTGACAATTCATACATCTATCATCCGCAACTACTTGAGGACTCATCCAGGAATCATTATATCCTGTTTCTCCAGGAAGGGGAGTATTATTTGAATCGGCACCATCAATAATAGAAAAGAAACAAGTTTCTCCAGTAGAAAACTTATAACCTATAACTCCGAGTCCTCCATCTCTGCAAAAAGTTATGAAAACCACATCCGTATTTTCGCTTCCATCAACATTCAATCCTTGATATCGGCCTACCCTGTTTCCTGTTTGGCATGCCATACCAAAAGCCCAAGGATGGTCACAATCGCTAGGGTCTGTACTTCCACTACCTTCTTCTCCACCAGGAAATGTTACAGGAACACCATCTTTAGTAGTTGGCACTTCAACTGCATCAGCACAACTAAATCTGGGTAGTGGTCCTAAAGCGTCTTCACATTCATAGGCATGAACCTCAGCAGTACGATTTGCAACAGGCACATAACTTGATGTAATATCATGCGGGGTGCAACTAATAACAGTTAGTACTAATGAAAATATAAAAATAGAATTCCTTTTCATCTTTTTAATTATTTATAATTTATCCTTAAGATGTTTTAATTTCTTGTCATTGAAATTTGAAGATCTCCACCATCTTCAGATAAAACAAGACTGCTAAAATTGGATGTGAATACCGCTGTAAAAGCGTCACCATTAATAGCATAATTTTGTGTTGTTTCGGAAGAATTAAGTGCTGAAGATAGATTTTCCCATTCAAAAGTTTCATTTGATTCTTGAGGCTCACCTCCATCAGTTGTAATTAATAGATTTCTAGAACCAGTACCATCTGCATTAAATATGATTGTCCCATCTGCAGAGATGTTGACTACTTCTCCTTCCTCTGTCTCATCTGTTAATGTGAAACTTGATTGCCAAGAACCAATTATGGGATCAACCTGATTATTAGAGTTAGAGTTGTCGTCTTTTGAACATGCAAATGATAAAAGTAATACGAAAGTAAATGCTAATTTTTTCATAATTTTTATAAAGTTTTTAAATGAATGGCAAAACTAAAATCAAATTAATTATTTTAAAAAAAAACC
>JAAGZR010000561.1 GCA_024206155.1 Aliivibrio sp. | reverse complement strand
GGTCTGGATTTGCAATTGTTACATCACCATCATGTTGAATATCAGCTGCCGTTACAGGGCCTTCACCAGACTTAGTTAAAGTTAGAACGGCTTCATCTTTGCCTTCTAATAAAACTGCTAGTCCTTTAAGGTTTAACAATATTTCGATGATGTCCTCTTGAACACCTTCTTTACTACTGTACTCATGTAATACACCATCAATCTCAACTTCAGTTACAGCACAACCTGGCATTGAAGATAAAAGAATGCGGCGTAACGCATTACCTAAAGTGTGACCAAAACCACGTTCTAGTGGCTCTAAAGTTACTTTAGCGCGACGAGGGTTGATATTTTCAATACCAACCATGCGTGGTCTAAGGAATTCGGTTACAGAACCCTGCATATATGTCCTCTCTTAAAGTGCAACTTTACTATTTAGAGTAAAGTTCAACAATCAACTGTTCATTAATTTCCGCAGATAAATCAGCGCGATCTGGAACGCGTTTAAAAACGCCTTCAAGCTTCTTATTGTCTACTTCAACCCAAAGTGGCTTCTCACGTTGATCAGCTAATTCTAAAGCAGCGATAATACGCGCTTGTGTTTTAGACTTCTCACGAACAGAAACAGTATCTTCAGCTTTAACAGTGAAAGATGGAATATTAACTACTCCGCCGTTTACCACGATAGCCTTATGGCT
>JAAGZR010000075.1 GCA_024206155.1 Aliivibrio sp. | reverse complement strand
CCTATATCATTAGCCATTGCTGAAGAACAGATTAACGACAGTGCTAAAATTAATATTTTTTTCATATGTGCATCCTTGCGATAGTGCTAACGCCGCGTTAAGTGGTGAGCAACGCCTACCACCCTACCTAAACCATTGTGACATAAACACTTAACCGAAAGTAAGCCGAAAATGCCAAGCGTTGGGAATCCGTCTTAAACGCTTTGTTAGCAGTGTTCTAATTGCGTACAGCTGTAACTGTCACCTCAATAAGGACATCACCTTCAAGGGTTACACCTAAACAAGCTCGTTGGGGCCAATTATCAGGGTTATCACCAGCCCACTCACACCAAATCCTATCCATCTTGGGTTTATCGGCCATATTCGCAATGTATACCTGAGCACTAACAATCTGAGTTTTGTCTGATCCTAACTCGGCCAAATTACTATCGATTGTTTCTAACGCCAATTGAGTTTGACCACAAATATCCAAGCTTGTGTCTGCTGATGTGGCAACAGTCCAAACTAAATCTTTGTATGCAGACGACTTATTTCGTCCCTTATAAATCCCACGCTTCCTTTCGATCATATTGTATCCTTTGAACTGCTAACGCCGCGTTAAGCGGACAAAAATTGTGGGTTATACTGTGTAGCGAAGCGAAACGTAACCCACTGTTTTTGTTCCGTTTAAACGCCTTGTTAGTTTGCGCACTATACGATATTTTACTTAATCAGAATATTATTCTGGCACATGTGTATCTAGTTTATCTATATCAATAACCGAAAATTGTTCACACAAACATTTAAAATTTTTGATATTTGCTGACACAGCGAAATCACCTTTGCCTTTTACCTTTATCAGCAGTTGCTCCACTAAATAACCTCTGAATCCATGTTTTCTGTCGATACGTTCAACTTTAGAAATATCGGATAACATAAATTGAGTTTCTTTATTATTGAATTGAGTAATGGTTACATTCTCTTTTTTAATAGAAATTTTCTTTACCTTTTTTCTTTCTGAAGGAACTTGGAATAAGTTAAAAACGACATATATGCCCCAAATAAACAGAAATGAAGAAGGATCTTTAACAATTTCAGGCCAGCCTCTTGCTAAAATCATAAGCATCAAAATGAATAAACCAGAACAGAGTACCCTTACAATTACCCGATGTTTCCACTGAAAACTATGGCTGTAAGTGAAAATGTTTTTTTTCATATTGTTTCCATTGCATAATTAAAACTCTAATTTGGTGCTAATAATCTCAAGCAAACTAACGCCTTGCTAAGCGGCGTTTGGCAGTTGGCTAAACTTGCGAGGTACGAGCGTGAGCCAACTGTTACACGTCCGTTTGAGCAACTTGTTATGTGCATTTTATTCTGGTGCAAAAGTTAAAACAAAATGCTTAGCGACTT
>JAAGZR010000560.1 GCA_024206155.1 Aliivibrio sp. | reverse complement strand
TTTGGTCTTTATGAACCAGCAGGCGGTTCAGCGCCTGATATCGCAGGTAAAAATATTGCTAACCCTGTTGCTCAGATCTTATCTGCAGCACTCATGCTACGCTATAGCCTAGGTGAAGAAGAAGCAGCACAAAGTATTGAAGCTGCCGTATCTAAAGCGCTATCAGCAGGCGAGCTAACGGCTGACTTAGCCGGCGATAAACCAGCACTAACTACCTCAGCAATGGGCGATAAAATCGCTGAGTACATTTTGAATTCGTAATTCAAGGAAGAAGCAATGTCTAACGCAAAAACATTATACGAAAAAATTTACGATGCCCATGTAGCTGTAGCAGCAGAAGGCGAAAACCCAATTTTATACATCGACCGCCATTTGGTTCATGAAGTGACCTCACCACAAGCGTTCGATGGTCTGCGTGAAAAAGGTCGTAAAGTTCGCCAAGTAGGTAAAACTTTCGCAACAATGGACCATAACGTATCGACACAAACCAAAGACATTAATGCCTCTGGTGAAATGGCACGGATACAAATGGAAACACTGTCTAAAAACTGTGAAGAATTTGGCGTAACACTTTACGATCTAAACCATAAATACCAAGGTATTGTGCACGTAATGGGACCGGAGCTTGGTATTACTTTACCGGGTATGACGATTGTTTGTGGTGACTCACACACGGCAACACACGGTGCATTTGGTTCATTAGCATTTGGTATTGGTACGTCTGAAGTTGAGCACGTATTAGCAACACAAACGCTAAAACAAGCACGTGCTAAAACCATGAAAATCGAAGTCAAAGGCAAAGTGGCCGAAGGTATTACAGCAAAAGACATCGTGCTGGCAATCATAGGTAAAACAACGGCTGCTGGCGGTACAGGCTATGTGGTTGAGTTCTGTGGCGAAGCGATTACCGACCTAACGATGGAAGGTCGTATGACGGTATGTAACATGGCCATTGAGCTCGGTGCCAAAGCAGGCCTAATCGCACCAGACCAAACAACATTCGATTACATTTCTGGTCGTAAATTCTCACCTCAAGGTGAAGATTTAGACGCCGCTATCGAATACTGGTCATCATTGAAAACTGACGATAATGCTGAGTTTGATGCAGTAGTAACGCTTAAAGCCTCAGAAATTAAACCACAAGTGACTTGGGGTACCAATCCAGGCCAAGTAATCGCCGTTGATCAACCAATCCCTACACCTGAGAGTTTTTCTGACCCAGTTGAAAAAGCGTCAGCGGAAAAAGCATTGGCTTATATGGGCCTTGAAGCAGGTAAATCTCTGTCTGATTACAATGTAGATAAAGTGTTTGTTGGCTCTTGTACTAACTCACGAATCGAAGACATGCGTGCTGCGGCTGAGGTAGCAAAAGGCAATAAAGTCGCGGCTCATGTTCAAGCCTTAATTGTTCCTGGCTCTGAGCAAGTAAAAGCACAAGCGGAAAAAGAAGGTCTGGATGTGATCTTTAAAGAAGCTGGTTTTGAATGGCGCCTACCTGGCTGCTCTATGTGTCTTGCCATGAATAATGACCGTTTAGGTCCACACGAACGTTGTGCATCTACATCAAACCGCAACTTTGAAGGCCGCCAAGGTCGTGATGGTCGAACTCACCTAGTCAGCCCTGCTATGGCAGCTGCAGCAGCTATTGCTGGTCACTTTGTTGATATTCGCACCATTACAGAACAAGCATAAAAGGAATTTACTATGTCGGGTTTTAAACAACATACAGGTTTAGTCGTTCCTTTAGATACGGCGAACATTGATACTGATGCCATCATACCAAAGCAATTTCTGCAAAAAGTGAATCGCATTGGTTTTGGTAAACACCTATTTCACGATTGGCGTTTTCTTGATGATGCCGGCGAACAAGCAAATCCAGAGTTTGTAATGAACGCACCTCGCTATCAAGGCGCCACCGTTCTGCTTGCTCGTGAAAACTTTGGTTGTGGGTCTTCTCGTGAGCACGCCCCTTGGGCATTAGCGGATTACGGCATCCAAGTCATGATCGCACCAAGCTTTGCTGATATTTTTTATGGCAACTCAATCAACAACCAAATGGTTCCAGTTCGCCTGACAGAATCTGAAGTTGATGAAATTTTTCAGTTCGTTGAAGTGAATGAAGGTGCTGAAGTAACCGTTGATTTAGAAGCAATGTTAGTGACCGCTAACAATAAACAATATTCTTTTGAAATTGATAAATTTCGCCGTCACTGTCTTCTAAATGGTTTAGATAATATCGGATTAACACTGCAACATGCCGATAAAATCGCGGAATATGAAGCGAAGATTCCGAGTTTCTTAAAATAAGATCCAGGATTCGTATTCAGGAAATGTTAGAGGTTGATATGAACGTATCAACCTCTTTTTTGTCTATAGAATAGTGTCCTTTACAATAAACCAAAACAAAAGTCAGGTACCTTTTATGAAAATCCTTATTTCCTCGTTACTTTTGCTTTTCTCATTCAGTACGTTCGCCGCACCAAAATCAGAATTATGGGATTATTGGAAAGTCAGTAATGAAAATAATCCCACCACGATTTCTCATCAATATTGGCAACAGACCTTAGATAAATACCTCATGACTAAGGGGGAATTCACGCTTTTTGACTATGCTAACGTCACCGATGCTGATGAACGAAGTCTTAACAGCTATCTACGCCAAATGAGTCGCATAGACCCGAGAGAGTATAAAAAAGCAGAGCAATACGCTTATTGGGTCAACCTTTACAATGCAATCACAGTAAAAATTATTTTAGATAATTACCCTATCAAATCGATTACTAAATTAGGAGGGCTATTTAGCTTCGGACCTTGGGATGAAGAAGTCATCATTGTTGCAGGAAAAACATTAACTCTTAACGATATCGAACACAGAATTCTTCGCCCAATATGGAACGATCCTAGAACCCATTATGCGGTGAACTGCGCAAGTTTAGGTTGCCCTAACTTACAACCAAAAGCCTTCACCGCCAGAAACAGCGATAAATTATTAGATAAAGCAGCAACCGAATTCATTAACAGTGACAAAGGGATATTTATTCAAAAAGATAAAGTCCAGCTATCCTCTATTTATGATTGGTTTGCCGTTGATTTTGGCAATCAACAACAACTATTTAAGCACCTAAAAAAATATCGCCCCGAATTAAAACCATTCAAAGGCGATATCCGTTATGACTACGATTGGTCATTGAATAAACAATAAAAATACAGAGAGATTACTTAATCCCTTTGGCCTTTTTAATTAAGTCATAAGCACCTTGGATCTCTTGCGCTTTTTCTTTTGCCATTTCCATCATCTCTGGTGGCAGACCTTTTGCCACCAACTTATCAGGGTGATGCTCATTCATTAATTTTCGATGAGCACGCTTAATTGCTTTAGCATCAGCATCTTCATTAATACCTAATAAATTATAAGCATCTTTTAGTTGATCAGCTGAACTAGCTTGCTGCCATTGACCATGATTTTGTTGTGAACCGCCTTGACCAGAGAAACCTCCACTACGCTGAAAACGAAAAGCCGCTTCTTGCATTTTTAGACGCTTCTCAAGCTGTGCAGCACTAAAGCCAAGTTCTTCAGCAACAATGTGTAAAATATCACGCTCGCTAGGGTGAATATCACCATCCGCAATGGCTGATGCTATTTGTAGCTCTAAAAAGAATTGCAATAAATCATAGCGGCCACCGGTAATTGAGCGAATTTTCTGTAAAGTTTCACGTAATGGAAAATCATTTTCTTTACCTTCTCTAAACGCTTCTTGAGCTTCTTTTTTCTGCTCGCCGCTTAGATTCATGCGATCCATCATCATTGATGCTAATTGGATTTCTTGTGCTGTCACCTGCCCTTTCGCTTTCGCTATATGCCCCATAACGGCAAAAGCAGCATGAAAAAATTCAGCCTGTCTTTGTGTTTGAGATGCACCACCCGTTTGGAAAGTAAATCCACTACTTGCCATGCGTTTTGCTTTATCAAATTGATGCCCAATAAAGATCCCTAATGCGGCGCCAAAAAAACCACCAAATAAGAAACCAAAAAAACCACCTAATATTTTGCCAAATATTTGCATTTTATATTCCAATTATTGAATTATTCTATTTTTACTCGGTCACATAATTCTACTTAACCACATAATGGGCAAAGGCAGCCTCTTACTTTGCAGCCAAGCAACATCAAGATACAGGATTCAGGGTATCATCAACAGAAGCAATTGCAGAAAAATAACTGAATTGAATGAGATGATAGCCGCATCTTAAGGTGGTTTGGGCATAGCTTTTGCTTTATTATAAAGAAGTGACTCTGTCTAATATCATTGAGTATATCAGCGGATTAATATAACAAACAGGAACGTCTATCTCGATGCCTTTTACTTCTCGCAGCCTACTTGTCTCATTCGCTGGATGCCTTCTTTACGGAGCTCCCGTCATCGCTGATGATGGTAATCCTGTATCTCCAGAAAATAGTGTAATCTTCCCTCTAAAAACTAACGCAGTTAACTCTTGCGAAGTACCTGATAAAATGTCAAAAGAGGAAGAAGAACAACAACCTGTTTTAATTCAAGCAGACAGCGTTGAAGCCAGTAATAATTCTAAAGCCGTTTATAAAGGCAATGTTCATATTATTAAAGGTCGACAAGAGATTAAAGCTGATAGCATCACCCTTCATCAGCAAGAAAACATTGCAATTGCTGAAGGCAATGTTGATTACTCAAGCATGGATATGCGCTCAACCTCTGATAAAGTAACTACGGATTTAACTACCGAAGATACCACAATGATTAATACGGCTTACAAAATGTCTTGTCAGCCTATTCGTGGTACCGCAAGCCGTGTATTAAAAACAGGACAAGAAATTTACCAATTAGAAGACGCCTCTTTCACAACCTGTCCTGTGGATGACAATAGCTGGCGCTTTAAGGCAAGTGATATCGAATTAGACCAATCTGATGAATGGGCAACGTTCTACAATGCTCGCTTTGAGGTGCTTGATGTTCCTATTTTTTACTTGCCTTACATTACTGTTCCTGTTGGCGACCAACGTAAAACAGGGGTATTAATTCCTAGTGTTGCTCTTGATAGTAAAAATGGTTTTGAGCTATCCGTTCCTATTTATTGGAATATCGCACCAAATTATGATGCAACCACAACTATTAATTATATGGAAAAACGTGGAACTCAACTTGAGAGCGAGTTCCGCTACCTTACAGAACTTGGTGTTGGTAAGGTTGATCTTGAGTTCTTAGGATCTGATGACAAGTTCCAAGAAAAAGGAGCTCGTTGGGGAG
>JAAGZR010000559.1 GCA_024206155.1 Aliivibrio sp. | reverse complement strand
TTTCTATAAGCCTCAGCTTCCCAAGGCAAGTTTTTAGCACCTTCTTGCATTTGTGCTCTTGAATATTTTTTACCCTTCCAATATACGTATTTATCGTCGTAATCAAGGTCTCCACGTTTCATTTGGTCTATATGAACTTTTTCATGTGCGATAACTTTGTCACACTGAGAAGGGTCTAAATCTTTGTTTAGAATTATAGTGCCGTTTTTATTAGCTTTACCCATAACACCATCTTCCATATTTACATTGTAAATTGGAGTATTATCCATAGAGTAAGGTGGAGTTATTTTAAATGCCATTGTTATATTGAGCAAGTAGGGTTTCCATTTTTATCAATGGTTTTTCGCTGCCCTTCTGGACATGAGAAGTCTTTGAACTTTTCGCTAGCTATGCTAGTTTGTATTCCTGCCGATATTTTATCTTGAAGATTTTGAAAAGCTCCAGCTGTAGATACATAAACAGATCCACCAGCTCCAGAAGAATAAGCGCCTTTAAGTGGCGACATTTCTTTTTGAACTTTTAATTTAGCTTCATAATCAGTGCCACCGGTTTCAGCGCTAAGCTTTTGCTCTCTTTTTCTAGCAGCATCTCCCATAGCTTCGTAGTCTTTATCACCAGCTTCTGGATTTACAGCTTTTCTAGTAAAAGGTTTTTTACCTAAAAATTTTAATGCAAACGGAGAACTCATACTATTTAAATGCTTTAGCTCGTGAAGTAATTGGTGTTCCTGGGTCACACACGCAAGGGTACTTAGAAACTTCTAATCCATTTTTACCTGAACTAGAACCTTTACCCATTGGAAAACCTTCTTTGCTTAACGGACCGTCCCATATAGCGTTTTCACCTATTTGACCCGCTAGGTCAGCTTTTAGTTGTTTAATGTCTTTCATATCTTGTTATTTTACTTGAAATGTTTTACCCCCTACTTCAAAAGTATCTTTACCTGCTTTTTCAGCTGCCATTTTAGCACCAATAAAAGCATTACCTTCTAGTGGGCTGCCATCTTTATACATAGCCGGTGCGTTAACCGCATTTTGCATCATTGGAGTTGTTCCAAAAACACCTTGAGCATTAGCTTGAGCTTGTGGTGAAAATGGATTAACTAAGCTAGAACCAGCCGGCGGTACATTAGTCATTGGTTGAACCATTTGCTGTTGAGCTAACGGATCTACTATACCAACTTGCTTAGATGGTGATCCAGTACAATGTCCTTTTAAGGGGCTATGTCCCATTTTAGCAGGAGTATCTTGGTCGTGCCTTGCGTTTTCTAGATAATGTAATCTAGCGCTTGGCTTTAGATTTTTATCGTACGCTTTTTTGTAATCGTATTGTTTTCCGTCCATTTTATCTGTATTTGTCTTTATTGACGTTATATATTGCTTTTGTTAAAAC
>JAAGZR010000558.1 GCA_024206155.1 Aliivibrio sp. | reverse complement strand
TAAACCTGGAGTACCTGTATTTGTATTTCTAAATGAAGTTATAGCTTCATTAAAAAGTATTTTTATAGAATCACCAGGCCATTCAGACGGATCTTGATCTATGCCGTCGTAAGGCGAATAAACAGTTGATCCAGAATATGATTGCGGTCCAACTTTTATAACATCTTTATTATTAGAAAGTATCACTGTAGATGTTCTACCGTATCTATCTGAAAGAACAATACCAACCTGATAGTTTCTATTTTGTTTTAAAGAGCTATTAGGATACTCTATTAAGCTTGTAGTTTGAGTGGTATTAGCGCCTGGTTCAAAAAACACAATGCTTGACGTAGCTAGACCAGTAACACTTTCACTTAAAACTATAATATAATTCGCGCCGCTAGCAGTTACAGAAACAACTTGTGTGCCTTCTGGTATAATACCTGAGCCAGTTACTAAAGTCATAAAGTCACCAACATTTGGTAAAGTTAAACCAGCTTTTACTGTTATAGTTGTTCCAGTGTATGGACCACCTTGTACTTGCGCTGCTGTTGATTTTAAATCAAAGTCAGATTTTTTAGAAACAGCAACATTATAATTTAAAGACTTTGGCGGTGTATGCTTATCTTGATAGTTACCATATATGATTCTATTACCAGCAACTTCTTGAGAAAAAGCTCTAACCGGTATTTTATCATAAACTCTAGTTAAATCTTTTTCTGGAAGAGTTTTAAATGGTTTTTTGGACTGATAATTGTAAACAAAATAATTAGGATCATTTACGTTTAATATAGTATCATCACTAAGCGTTTGTGCTATATCTAAAGTTATATTACCGCCACTTGATGGGTTATTAGGATCTGTAGGGTCGAAAGCTGTTACTATAGGTTTACCAGTTATTCCAAATCCAGTAATAAAATCACCCACATTTACGCCTCCTTGAATGTTGTCAATAGCAAACTGCGTTAAACCTGATACGTTTCCATTAACAGTAACTTTACCAGCTGAATTACGTATATCGTTTATGCTTACTGTGTCTACAACCTTAACAGCTACTTGCTGAGCCTCTTTATAAAGAATATCTATTTCTTTAACTTTTAAACTGTTTTCTAATTCAAAGTTTAAAAAAGGAAGCGGTATTCTTAAATTTATATCTTCAACCTTATTTTCAACAAAATAAACAACTGTACTTCTATAAGCATCAGCTTGGTTATCTAATGTTTGAAGATTTAAATTGTTTTCTTTTACATACATAAAATACCCATCTTGTTTAGGTATAAACGCTATTTGAGTAAAAGGTGCAAAAATTGAATATTCATTATCATCAAATCTAAATCTATAACTAAACCTAACAAATTTATCTTCTAAATAATCTGGATCGCCAGAAAAACTAGGATTATAATATGGATTTGGATTTAAAATTATCTCTTGACCAATATTTAAAGTTGGAAAAACCCCACCAGTTATTGTTATTTCCCAAAAACTACCTGCGGTATCGTATGTAGCAGCGTCAACAGTAGCGCCAGTTATAACAGTAACTTCACCCGTTGTAGCATTAGTATACGCAACTTCAGCTCCAGAGTCATATGTTGTAGAGCCATTAATTTGTATATCACCTTCAAAAGATGTTAATCTTACAACTGTATTACTAACGGAGCTTAAAAAATCACCAGCTCCTCCATTTGGATAATACTTAGAGCTAACGTCTTTCATTGTAGTTTCGTAATCGTCAGCGTTTGTTGATAAATAACTTTTTTGATAAAGCTCCATACAATCGTAAGGATTATACTTAGCTACAGATATTTGATCTTCTGAAGTATAATATGTAGCTGAGTTAAAAGCGCCTGTAGGATTAGCTAAATCTATATTTATTTTTCTAGGTTGATTTCTATTATCTGTCCAAAACAATAATTTTTCTAATAAATTAGAAGAGTATATAGGGTTTTGTTGTGAAAAATTTAAAAAAGGACCTGAAACTAAAAGCTTTGGAGTAGAATTTAAATCAGTTAAATTACATGCGAATATATAATGATTAGACTTAGTTCCTGTTGGATAATAATTATTAGTATCGTTGTCTGTCAAAAAAACAAAAACAGTATTAGTATTATCGTCTGAAAGTGATCCTATACAGTAAAGATCATTAACTCCTGTTATTGATTCAAAATCAAATACTAAGTAATTACCTAATACGTTTTCTACTGTACCAACTCCGTCTCCTTCAGATTTACTTACTTGAATATTGTAAGCTTCTCTGTATTCACCTTTTGGTATTAAGCGAGCGTCTAAGTCTTGATTCATCTTAGACTTTAAAAAAGTATTTATAGCTTTAGCCATTTAATTTTAGTGTTTTATCCATTTAGACTTACCTCTCATAACTTGAACTATTTCAGTTAGTTTTATGTTAGATAATCTAATCTTTGCGTTTCTAAGTTTAGAGCTTTTATCTCTTCTAAGCCTTTGAACTAGATATTCAGGTTGATTAGCTCTAGTAGATACTATATAATGTAGTATAGAAGCGTATAGAGCTTCTTCTGCAAGCTTGGGTACTTTGGTGTCTTTGTCATAAGCTAAACCGTCAGATATGTATTCTAATACAATAAGTCTATCAGCTAAGTCGCTTGAAAAAGACATTTTGCCTTCTCTTTCATTTATTGTAAAATAACCATTTACGTTAGCATATTGAGGATCTGTTCCGTAGAATTGACCTAAATTCCAGTTACCATTGTAGCCATAAGCTTCGCTAAAATAAGCCCAATCGTCTAGATTTAAGTTATTGTTTAACAAGTTTATGTTAAGATTTTTCCATCGCTCTTCTATTATAGAAGTTCCTTCTACGTTTTCACCAAAATTGTCTTGAACTGGAATCCCGGTTGTATCTTGAACTGGTGTATTGTAAGGTGCTATAGTTAAGTTGTTAGTTGGAAACAGAGGTCTTTTAACACCAGCTGTATCTATCCAAGAAACGTTTACATAGTTTACATAGTCTTGAGGAAGAACGATGCTTAAGCTAGCAGGTACTGTTAATTCTTGAGAGTGTATACTTTTTAAAGTATCATAACTAAACTCTTGTAAAGATCTTTTAGCAAAAAATAAAACGTCAGATTTTTTAGCCGTTTGAATTAATTTACCATCACCAACGTAACCTACCATAAAGTTGTCTATAGCATCATTTAAAGTTACATACTGATAACCTCCATAGTTGTCTTCAACAGTATTGCCAAACGCGTCTTGATTGCCGTAATTACCACCGCTAAGTGTTTTTAATTGAACAATAACGTAAGTATATTGAGGAAGAAGAACAGGTGTTGCTTGTGTTCCTATGTATATTGTATTATTGTTTACCTCGTATTGGCTGGTATATTCAGTAAAACTACCGGGTAACCCAGTTGTGCTAGTGTATAGTTTAAAATTATTTAAAGCATAGTTAGTCTCTGTATTATCATATGAACCAAAAACTAAGTTTGTATTAAAATTAGTAACAAATGAGCTTTGTCCAGCCGCGTCTGAAACTAAAAAAGGTTGAGCACCTTGATAATACTGTTGATTTGTTTCTGTTACTAAACTCATTTATTTAAGATTTTTCGTTTATTTCAGTTTTCTGTATTTCTTGAGAAGCTACATTTATTACATTTGGATCATTAACTATAACACCACAGTACTTTAATATTTTCATTATAATATTAGTTTGCTCAGAAAGATCTAGTTCAAAATCTATTGACGTACTTGAATTATAAACATATTGATTTAAACCGCCAACTGTAAAACCCCATGATGGATTTAAAGGATAAACTATACAGTTAACAACCACTGATTGAGGTTCAGGGTTAATGAATAAATAAGGACTTGTAGATGTTCCTTTTTGTATATAATATATAGGATTAGAACTTGTTGGTGAGGTTAATTTAGATCTTGTTATTTTGTTATAATCACTTTTTGAAACCAACTGTGTTATAGAGTCATATTGAGGTTGACCCGTGTATGTAGATATTAATGAACCAAATTTTCGTATAGTTCTATTTATAGAACCTGTACCTGAAACTTGTGGTTGATAGAAAAACCCTCCAGGATCTAATGTTAAAGAAATTTCTTGTTCAAAAGGAGTGAGTTTTTGTGAAATATCTTCAAACATATTAAAAAACTCTGTATCGTTTTGAGAATTATTTTGATTAATTCTATTTATTTGGTTTCCATCTGGAAAATAAGATTCAAATATTTCATTTTGAACCTGAACAGCTAAACTATTAAATTCAGCAGGTGTAACATATCCTCTTTGTTCTTTGTTTAATACATACAAGACTGTTTGATATACTGTATTTATGTTTACTGCCATTTTATATTTTTATTATAATACAACGGAAGACCGCTTACGCGGCCTCCATTATATTAGTATCACTTGTTTTTATAGTTTTTTATCTATAGATTTATAGATTTCAACACCTTCATCTGTTTTCAAGAAAGCTGCAAAAGCAGAATAAGGGTTTTCATCAAATGGAACGTTCATTAGTTTTCTATCGTTAGAACCCCAATGGAATGTTCTTTGATCTTGAGATAATCTAATTATTCCAGCTTCAGCTGCTCTAATAGAGAAGTTTCTAAGCTGAACATTATCATCATTTGCTAAATTAATAAATAACGCAGGGTTATTTCTTGCAAATAAAAGCAAATCTCTTTTTAGCTCTTTAGAACTCATGCTATTTACTTTAGACCCTAACTCAACTCTTAATATAGCTTCTGCGTGATCTATATCTATATTTCTAGCTGCATTTAAAGCATCAATTTGAAGATCTAATACGTCTAAATCATCTTCAGCTTCAGCTACTGCGCTAAACTCTTCGTATATTCTACCTTTTAAAGGGTGATACAAAGATAATAGTTTTTGTAAGTTTTGTTTTTCTTTTGGAACTTTTAATGTTCCATCTCTAAACATAATGTGACCAAGTGTTGCCTCTCCTTTTTGTTCATCTACAAAAGGTGAACTTTGATTCGTTGCGTATCTAATTTCTTTTTGATTACCTGTCTCAGAATCAAAATAGAGTAAAGAATGCTTAGACGTGTGTCTACTTGGTATTGTATGTGTTAATGGAGTTTTATTACCTCTTAAATAATAAACTCTATCTTTTATTTCCCAGCTTGGTTTAGCTGGTTTTACTTCTTTTTTTACTGGTGCTTCTTGCACTACAGTTTCTTGAGTTGCAACCTCAACAGCTTCTGCTTTAGCTTTTTTAGCCATGATATAATAAAATTAAATAGTTAATAATAAAAATCCTGAGGCTGCAAAAGCAGCCCCAAGAATTTTAATTTAAATTATGCTCCTTTGAAAAGAACAAAGTTGTTAGCAGCTTGAGTTACTAAACATCTTTCAGATAGGAAGTTTACTTCCATAGCATCAAGAGTTGAAGTAAATGCACCACCAGCAGAACCAGTTAACCACTGCTTCATTCTACGGTCATCTCCTTGAGAAGCTCTGTATCGTACGTGCAAGAATGGACGACGAATATTAGTTCCTAAGATTTGATCGTAAACAGTAGAAGTTCCAGCAGGTACTAATACACCTTCGATTGAGTTAACTCCAGAAATAGCTCCACGAGTTGAAGCATCGTTTAAGTATTTCCAATCAGTTTTGTAGAAATCATAAGATCCTCTACGGAAACCACTGAAACCTAAGTTCAATGCCATTTCTTCTGAATTTTCAAATAGTCCAAAAGCAGTACCGCCAGATTGTCCAGCAGAGATAGCAGATAACATATCGTCAAAATCAAGAGCTGTTTGTCTCTGTAAGAATAACATGTTTTCTTCAATAGCTCCTTGAGTATCTAGGTTTTTCAAGATATCATCGAAAGCATCAAGACCAGCAGCAGCAGTAAAACCAGTGTTTACATTACCGCGATCTTCGATAGCAGCGAATAAACCTTGAGTACCTGGCAATTTATCTGTCTGGTAGTCAGCAGCTCCAGCATTGGTATTTCTTTCACCTTCTACTAAGGCCATTTCTAAGTAATCTTCAAAACGTAAACGAGTTTCAGATTCAGCTTTTAAATACCATAAATATCCAGAAGTTCCGTCTTCAGTAGCAACTTCAACCCAACCGATTTGAGCCATATCAGAACCATTAATTACGTATTGGTTACGGATAATAACTGGTGAGTTAGAATATTGAGTAAAAGAAGGTGTTACAGATATTCTCGTAGAGTTAACAGTAGTTCCAGCAAGATTTGTTCCTTTTTGATAAGCAGAACCGTAAACAAATAGTTTAAGATCAGCAGCAGCAGCACCAAATACACCTTGTAGTGTAGTACCTGTAGCAAATAAAGTAACAGTTAGTACCGATCCAGTGACAATTGTTACAATACCTTTTGCTTCTTTACCAGTGCTTGGCTGTAAAACAACAACTGTGTCGTTAACAGAAACAACGTTTTGAATATCAGCAGCAGCACCTGGGTTTACATCAATAGTAGTAGCGCCAGGAAGATCACAATCTTTATAAGAGATATGTAATCTATTTTGCTCAGACCAAATTACTTGATCAGATGTCATTGGCATTTCAGCGCCAACCATTCTTAAAAATCCAGATAATGTACGATTTCCGTAACGCTCTACTTCTTGCTCGTAAATCTCTGGCAAGTATTGTTGTGCAAAGTCGTTGTCACCTTCGTTGAATTTTAGAAAGTTAGTGTCAAGCAACTGTTGCTTTTGAGATGGGACAATAGACCCAAATTGTTTGTTCAAACTCATAATATTAAGTTTTTTTAGTTAAATTTTTTAGTTTTAATTTTTAGTTTTGTAGAATCAGCACCGGAAATAGCTTTAACTTTAAAACCGTTTAAAAACACTTCTCCTTGAGTTGACCTAGCTTTAGTGTCACTCACGTTTTTAGAATTGCTTACAACGTCTTTAACAGCATCTGCTTTTCCTTGCTCATAAAAATGAGCTGCTATTTTATCTACATTTTCAGCGGCATACATAGCTTTATGATAACCTTTATAGTCACTAACAGAGCCGTTTTTATCTAGGAACTTCCCGATTAGGTTGTTAATGTCTGATTGCTTATCAGCTATACCGTCAGTATTTTGTATCTTATATCTATATTTCTTTTCACCTACACTAATATCGAAACCTTCGAAATCTTTAGTAAAAAGCTTTTTAGTATTTTCTTGAAACACTTTACGGTTTTCTTCAGCTTGTTCTTGCTGCTTATTATATCGATTGAAAAAGTCCATAGCTTTTTGTTGCTCCTGAGTTACGCCGGGTCTCAACTTGATTTCGTCGTAGTATTTACTCTTGGTTTCTTCTAAAAAGTTTTTGGCTTTTGCAACTTCTTCTTTAAACGCAAGTTTCTTCTTGCGTATATCTTTTTCCTCATCTAGATCTTCATCATATTCAAAATCTTCTAATAAAAGATCTAAATCTTCAGAATCTAAATAAGGTTTATTTTTTTTGTAATACTCTTTTATAAGAGTTTTGTCATCTATATTACTATAGTCAGCGTTTAGCCTGGTATAGTCTTCTATTGTCCCACCAGTTTCTTCCATAAAAGAAACTAACTTTTCAATATTTTCAGGTAATGGTTTACCTAAAACTTTTTCGTCTCTTATGGCTTCTTTTAATTCTTTTTCTACTTCACCAACCTCTTCAATAATTTCTATTGGAGATTCTACTGTTTCTTCGGTGGTCCGTACTTCTTCAACCACTTCTTTGCTGTCGCCACTGTCTTTGGGCTCTTCGATAATAACATTGCTATCATCTGTCTTTTGTGTTTGAACGGCATCTTCTTTTGGTATTTCAACTTTAATAACATCAGGTATAACTTCTCCTTGAGCCTCTGGCTTTGTTAAGTCTACTTTAGTTATTTCTTCTTTTTTGTTTAGTTTTTTAGGTGTTACTTTCTTTTTCTTAAGTTTAAACTCACCTTCTTGTTTTACTTCTGTTGACATAATATAATATAATTTAAAAAATTGTTTTGCCTACATAAAGGCACCAAGACCTTGGTCCGGTTGATTTTCAAAGTCTATAGGTAAGCCGTCATTTTTTCTTTGGCTTATCATTTCACTTTGTTGTGTCGCTTGTATTTTTGTTCTTTTATCTTTGCGATCTTCTATAAATTGCTCTTTATTTCTTTCAACTTGAATGTCCATCTGCTTAAGCTGCATGTCGTACTGAAACTGTCTTTCCATTTCAGCTTGCTTTATCTGAGCTGCAACTTGCATTTTTTGCATTTCCATCTCTTGCTTAGCTTTTTCAATATCAACCTTAGTTGACGCTACAGCCTCTTGTTTCTGCACTTCTGCCATAGCTGTTCTTTCAGCTGTTTGAGCTTGAGCATCTGCTTGAGCTGCGATATTAGCTTGTTGCGCAGCTTGATCACGTTCCATTTTAACCTTACGCTTAATCTTTAACATTTGATTAGCTAGCTTAAGGTTTTTAATTTGGCGTATATCAATAGCGTCTTCTAAGTCAATACCACCTGATTGTAATGCAACCTGTATATTTTGTTCTAACTGAGCTCTTTCTTCTTCATCTGGCTCTAGTTCTAAGAATATACCAAAATCATGAAGATTTAAATCTACAACCTCATCTAGTGTTTTTATATTGTATGTGGATATAGAATTTTGTAACGATGCTCTAGTTAATGGAAATCTTAGCGCGTCAGCTACTTTTAATGAAACATTTTCTGCTAGTTTAAGGGTTAAATATAAACTAGACTGAACAATATGTCTAGTCGCTACATTAGAAGCGTTAGCGGCTAGTTTCTGTAAACCTACAAGCGTAGATTTATCAGGTGTGCTACCATCTCTAGCTTCATTTAATCCCGTCACATCACGTATCATCTGTAAATAGTATTGATACGTAGTTATTAAGCTTTGTATCTTACCACCACCACTAGAACTGTTAAGCTCTTGAATAGGTACTTTACCATGGTTTAATTCACCGTCTTGTGTTAGTGATCTACCAACAATACTACCAGTTTGAAAATACATATTTAATGCTTCAGCTGGATTATAGTTTGTTCCATTGCCAAGATCAACCTCTGCCAAACCATCCATATCAAGATATACACCATCTGGCACCATTCTTGACAATACTTGCTGTAATTTTAAATGTGTGATTTGTATCATATCAGCAAACCCAACACACTTACTAACAACAGACTCTATTCTACCTTTATATATTCTAGGTGCACAAATAGCGTAATTCATAGCAACCTTGGTAGTATCAGCATATGGTCTTGACATATTTTCAGCCAACTCCCATTTAAGCATTGTATCTGTACCTAAAACAACAGCTCCATTATAAAGAACCTCTATAGTTCTAGATACTCTTTCAAAGTTATCATTTTCTGGTGGATTAAATGTATCTGGCTTTTCAATAGCCTTCATTAATCCTTGATCAGTTTGTTTTATTTTAAACACTTGATTGTGATATGTCTTATAATCAAAGTACATAACCTGCACAGTGTTTTCATCATAATCACCCCAACCAGTTATATAAGATCTGTTTCCAGGCATATTCTGAATACGCTCTAATTCTTTTTCAGATATATTAGGAAACTCTTTTTTAAGCTCTGGTATAGTTATAGCTTTTACCTCACCAACATAGTATATGTCTTCAAAGTTTGGGTCTTCAGAATACGAGTAAACCATATAAGCTGGGTCAACGTAATCAACCTTAATACCTTCTGCAGTGTTAAAACTAGTTTTAGCTGCAGCAATACCTAATACAGTTAAATCCATATTAAGTCTACGTCTAACTAAATCATATTTATTTTGAGCAAAAACAGTGGATATACTTTCTTCTTCAGCTATTTCAATTGACTGCTTGTAGCTTAATTGCATTTTAAGCTCTAACTCTTCTTTAGATTCTGGTATAGTTGTTGGATCTGGTGATTGATATAGGTCAATACCTAATGTTTGCTTAACACTTTCTATATAATCTTTAGCAACCATATCCTCGTAAAGCTTAGAAGCGTATTCTGTTCTTTTCTTTACAGACTGAGGGTCTTGAGCATAAGCCTTAATATCATAAGACTTTTGAGATATACCGTTAACAACAATATCTACAAACTTAGATAAAATTGGCACTGGCTTCCAGTCTAAATTAAGATAAGACAAATCGCCATTAATAGACAATTCGTCTTTGTATTTTTGTATAGACTGCTCACCTCTAGCGTACAGTCTTAGATTATGAAAGTTATTCCAATTAGTTAAATATCTATTTCCATTAGTTCTACCTTGTCTAAACCACTCGAACTCTATGGCCTGAGCAACTTGCTTACCATATTCTAAAGTGCCTTTTTCTTCGTTGCTTACAACTTGACTAGGAAAAGAACTGTCATTATTAGTATAAACGTTCATTTAACTTATTATTTTTGATGTATATCCCCTGTTGTCATATCTTTTAATACCTATGTCAACGGGTTCTGTTTTTCTTTTATTTACCGGTGTGTATCTATGTTTATTGCAAGCCATTAATGCTAAACCTGAGCTTATAGATGCATCGTGTGATGTTCTATTATTTATATTAAATTTAGCCCAGTCTTCAAGTGTTCTTTGAAAATACATATCACCGTAACCAGTCTCTTTTAATCCAACAAAGTTTTCTATATAAGATTCTATAGCTGCAGCATGTGCTTGTTTAATATCTTCACTAGAGTTTGGTATTCCACCTATCTCTCTTTCTGTTACAGATAGTTTATTTCTACTTCTATCTGGTCTATTCATTGAAAAACCTCTATAACCTCTTTTTCTAAAATAATACAATAGTCGAGGTTTATTATTTTCTGCTAGTATCGGCATACCATAAAAAGCACAAGCCATTAACACATCTTCAAAAAATATTTCAGCAGTTTGTGGTCTAGCTATATATTCTAAAAAGAAATGATTAGGCGGCGCATCTTCCATTGAAAACTTAGTTAATCCATGTAAAGATCCGTTAGAACCTCTTTTGTCTACTGTACCTGAAATATCATAAGGATCACAGCCAAAAGCACCGAGATGCTCGTTGCCTGGATAAAACCTACCATTTTTATTATATTTCTTATTTTGCAAATGCAACGGTGGAATCCAAGATATTAAAAATCTACCACTGTTGTTTGGTGTGAATATAACTCTAGTGTCCTGCTGACCGTTTTCCCATTGAAAACTACCTTTTGTAACATTTGTAGAGTTACGCATATCTTCATTAAAATCTATTTGCTCGTATATTTTAGTTAGATTAAATAAAGATTGCTTTGTTTCATCTCTAAAAGCGTGTTTAGTTGTACGAGGAAATTGTCTGTAGAATTCATTTAAACCATCTTGATCTTGCTTTAATCCTTCTACTTCGTTCTCCCAGTATTCTATTACACCTATTTTTATTTTTTCACCTTGAGGTCCTTCAACTGGCTTGCTTGGCGTGTCGAATACAGGTAAGCCATAAGAGTCAATGTAACCTTCGTAGTTCCATTCCATAGGTATGAACAAAGAATATAATCCGCTGCGAGTTTGTCCATTGGCGTTTCTTTGCGTAACATCTGAGTCATCATAAAGTTTTTTAAAGTTCTTACCCCCTTTATCGTGTGAGTTAGAAGTTGAACCCATTAAACATTTACCAATAATTCTACTACCTAACCTAAGACAAGTTCTAGTAACTCGCCAATTATTTAATATATTATTAGGTCTTTCCCACTTACCACTTTCATCATGTACAAGTAGCTTTAATTTTTCCCCATCGTAAGAGTTATCACCCGTATTTTTCCAGTCTATTGTCGTGTCGAGCCCGTCAAGTTCTTGTAGCTTTTCGTTGGTTTCAAGCTTTTTTCTGGTATACTTGGTCGCGGGTACTCTATAGGCAAGTTCTGTTTTGGGCCTGTCCATACCGTCCTGTATTGGTTTGAAAAAGAACGGGTAGTTGACTGATATTGGTACAACCTTGTCTGTGAACATCTTCTTAGCATCGGGGCCAGACTTAGACAAGATACCGTACCGTGCATCTGACGTAATTGTCGCCAGGTTAACGGTCTCTGCTGAAGACATGAAAGAAAATCCGGAACGTCTGTTTTTAAGATAACACATTCCGTAAGATCGTGCGTCTGCTTTACAAGCTTCCCAGAATATAAAGAATAGTCTGTTTGATTCCCTAAAGTCTGGCTGCCCAACGTCAATTTTGCTCCACTGCAAGTACATATAGTGAGTACCAGTAATGTAAGTAGCCAAACTCTTATTATAGAACCAAAACCCTTGTTCTCTTCTAGTAAATTCATTATCAATGTAATCATACCATTTTTCTTTAAAGTCTATAGGATACTCTTCCCAATCAAACACAGACTTTATTTTCTTAAGCTCTTTAGGATATTCCGTATATTGCCATTTATTACTTTTAAACTTTACTACATCTTTAGCTTTAGGTAAGGCTATTTTAAGGTTTTGTATTTCATATATTTCACCTATTTCACCTGTCTTACTTATTACTACAATATCGTAATCTTCGTTATAGCCATACTTCCATTTTTTAGCTTTATTCATTTTAGCTATGGTATGTGGCTTTATGTGATCTTCAAGTATTTTATATAATGTTTGCTTATACATTATCTAGACCTCCCTTCTGCGAATCCTTTAAAAGTTTTTTCTTTTTTAACTTCTTTAGGTTTGTCTTCTAATAATTCTTGCTCGTTTTCTATTCTAGTTAATATTTCAAAAGCATCGAATATAGCAAGTTTTTTTGTAGCTGCAGCGTTTTTAAGTCTGTCTGCAGATATATCATCATCTGAGTCTACAATTGGTTCTTTAGCTACTTTAATTAGCTCTTCAACCGCTCTGCGCCCAGCTTGGATTATATTCTTCTTCGTCTCCTTGGTATTCATACTTAATTACAATATCATTAGATTTCATACAATATAGTCGCTTATCGTCGACTAAAAACTCCCATTCACTATTAGGAGTAAATCCTACAAGATCACCTGGATTAATATTAAGCTCTTCTAAGGACTTATTACCATATTTTAATATACCAATAAGGTTTGCCTCTTTATCAATCGTTAGATCTTGTCTGCTTTTTATAGGTGTTACAAAGCATCTGTTATTTATTGTTTTCCAATTGTTTTTATTTTTATACAAATAAATCTGGTCAACAGCACAAAAATATTTATCATCTTTAAAATAAGATCTGCTTTTTTTCTTTTCACCTCTCATATCATAAAACGTTCTAAACACGTTTTGATGTATGATTATTATAGCACCTTTCTTTATAGGTGTTGAAAAGGCAGCTGGGGTTTCTACAACCCTAGCCAACCTATTTACAAATTTCCAGTTTTCTATTTTAGTATTTACAACTAATTTTTTATCACCTACGTTAACAGTATTGCTGTATTTATCGCCAACTGGTTCGACGATAAAATCGTATAGACTCTTCATTAATACTCTAAATCATACTCAACGGATATAGCCATGTTAGAGTTAAACTTCTTCCATGGCAATACCTCGTTGTTTTTCTTTATATGTATATTATAAGAACTATCAGAATCATCAAATAAAATATAAGCTATTTCGTGACCACCATAAACTTGTTGGCCAACAGAATAATGCATAGCTTCATTTTTATAATCAGAACCAATACTGATTTTTCTTATAACAGAATCCATTACTCAACTACTTCTAGAGTCTCTTCTTCTTTAATTTCAGTGTACTCACCTGTTTTTAAATCAACAGATATTTTACCGTACTCTTTTTCTAACTCTTGCTTTTCTTTTTCTAAGCTTTCGTTAACTTCAGCTACTTTATGTAGTAAAGCATGCTTCTGTGTTTCTAGAGCACCGATATTGTTTAATATCGCTGTTAATTCTTCTTGGTGTTTAACGATTTTTTCTAATTGTTCTTCTGTAATTTTTGCCATTTTGATTTAATTTAAGTTAATTGTTTTATAACTATATAGTTACTCATATTTTTAAAAATCTACTATTCAGGTAAATCTTCATATTGGTCTGCATAATCAGCAGGTAGATATGATTCTATCTCTGCAATAGTTTCAGCATCTAAAGCATCTTTGTAAAAGTCATTTGCTAATAAAAATAAAAAATGTCTTTTTATACCTTCAGCTTGTAACTCATCATTAACATCAATTAACTGTTGCTCTACTTGACCTAAAACCGCTTGTTTTATTTCGTCATCATAAAATTCAGCAGTTACAGTATTTCTTCTAATTTTATTGTTTGATTCTGGTATTACTATGCTCATTATTGTGCTTTTAAAAATTTATTAATCAGGTATTTCTATGTAATCATCTTTATAATCTTGAGGAAGAAATGCTTCTGCTCTATTTAATTGATTATCAGTTAGTGCAGCTTTATAATAATCTTGTGCTAAAATAAATTTAAAGTGGGTTTTTTCCCTTTCTAATTGTTCAGCACAATAATCTGTTTTATCTTCTTCATCAGATTCTTCATTATAAACATAACTTTCACAATATTCTGCTGTAGCTAAATTAACATTAAATGCTTCTGCAACATCTTCTGCTTCATTAGGCGCTGCATTATCTGCTGTAATTGAGTTTTTGGTTATTTTATTCATTTTTTTGGTTTTAATTATTTTTGCAGCTTTTACAATCTCTTATTTCTTGTCGTAGTTCTTGAATAGCTTTTACTAATACAGGAATCAATCGACCATAACTTGCTTGAAGTTTATCAGGATTATTATCATTTACTAATTGTAAAAATTCATCATCAGATTCTTGTAAATCTTGCGCAATAAATCCTAAATCTTTTAAACCTTTTCTATTTCCATCCCTTTGATCCCATTCAAAAGTAACAGGTTTTAATGAATCGATTAAATCTAATCCATATTCTGAATCTTCAATATTTGTTTTATCTCTTTTATCTGATAAAGCAGATATTGTTTGAACTTGACAATGTAAGCCTGTAGTGCTTGAATTACCTAAAGTAACAGTATAATTACCATTACCTGTAGCATTATAACCTAATACTACTGATTGAATATCAGTACCTGCAGCTAAATCTGCATTATCACCAACTACAACATTTCTTCTTCCTGTAGTTGCTATATTAACAGCATTGTTACCTATAACAACATTTCCATAACCACCATCAGTATTCATATAAGCATAGTTTCCAATAACCACATTTTCACCACTTCCTGCACGTCTCTGTGACATTGCTTTGTAACCAATAGCAATATTAGAACTAGCTGTTGATGTACTTGTATTATAACCTTGACCTGCTTGAACACCAATAAATGTATTGTAGTTTCCTACTGAATTTTCCATTGCTTGATAACCAAGCGCAGTATTATATCCATTTGTATTAGATGAAAATCCTGCTTCATATCCTATAAAAGTATTTTGAACAGCAGTTGTATTATAATATCCTGATTGATATCCTACTGATACTGTTCCATCAGCAGTATTATTTCTACCTGCATTTCTACCAATAGCAACAGAATTCGGACCTGCTGAAATTAATCCCGCTTGCATTCCAATAACAGTAGAACCTGCATTATTAACACCATTACCTCTACCTGCTTGATATCCAACAAAAGTTCCGTATGTTATATTATTTGTATTATTTTGCGCGGCTTCACTTCCAATAGCTACATATCCCCAACGATACGTTGCTGATTCTGCTGCCTTATACCCAATAGCAACACAATTTTCAGGGTAAGTTGCATTTTTCATAGCATCAGAACCTAGTATTACGTTGTAATCACCTGAAGTTAAAGAGTTTGCAGCATTTTGACCAATAGCTAAATTACCTAATGCACCACTAGTTAATCCACTCGGTATATTTATTAAGAAAGAATTGTCGTTTGTTGTATCAATTGAACAATCTGAAAGACCATTTAAGTCAGTTGCTCCACCGCCACCAGCAGCTTGAAGTGTAATATTACCAGTAGAAGAATTATAAGTTAAAACATCTCCATTAGAAGCGCTTGACTGTAAACCTGGTATTCTTAATGCTGTAATATTTGTGTCACCTAAAGTAATTTCATTATTAACTGTGGCTGAAGAAGCAGCAGCACTTTGACCTATTATAATGTTATTAGAACCAGTAGTTAAAGCATCACCTGCATATGCACCAATAATTGTATTATTCCCACCAGATGTCATTAATCTACCAGAGCGATGTCCAACACAAGTATTTTGATTTCCTTGAGAAGCTTGCATACTATCTGTGCCGATTGCTATATTTTTATCTCCAGAATTTACGCCGTTCATAGCAGAACTACCTATTACTACACAATCATCAGAGAATTGAGAGTTCTGCATTGCTTGATGTCCTATTGCAACATTTCTTGAAGCATCACATTGCGTTAATGCATTAGAACCAACTGCGACGTTTGATGTACCAGTTCCGCTTGACATTGCGCTATAACCAATAGCAGTTGAAAACGAACCCGTATGCGCATTACCAGATTTCCAACCAACCATTGTTCTATATCCAGCAACTGTATTTGTTGCACTACTTTCAAATCCTATATAAGTAGAACCAATTCCGCTTGTATGTACTCTACCAGCTTTATACCCAATTCCTATACACCCTTCTGAAGTTGCATCTTGTAAAGCTCCAGCTCCGACTGCGACACAATATTGAGCAGTAACATCCCTTGCAGCACCACCAGTTAAATAAGACCCCCCAAGAGCAACCAAGTGATTACCAGTTGCATATCGTGCAGCTTCGAAACCTAAAGCCGTTATTGCTCCACCAGTCGCTTGTCTTGCTGCTTTCATACCTACTGCTGTAGTGTAAAATCCACTTCCAGTCTTCATTGCCTCAAAACCTATCGCAACAGTATTCACACCATTTGTTGCATCAATCATAGCTTGGCTTCCAATAACAACTGAATCAGTAAATTGATTTGTTAAGTTTTCTCCAGCACTATGCCCAATAACTGTGTTGTCTTCTCTACCGCTATCACTTGAATCCTTAAAAGCATTAAATCCAATAACTGTATTTCTACTTGAACCAACTATTGAATTACCAGCACCCTCGCCAATTACTAAATTCCCAGTTGCACCAGATATTCCACTTGGTATATTAATAAAGAAAGCATTATCATTTGTTAAATCAACACTAACATCACTTAATCCATTTAAGTCAGTAGCACCTCCAGCACTTGGAGTTTGTAATTCTAATTTACCAGCGCTTGAATTAAATGTTAGTACGTCACCATTAGATGCACCACTTTGAATACCTGGAATCTGTAAAGTTGTATGACTTGAATTACCCAACACAATGAAGTTGCTTTGACCAACTGGACTTGTGTTAGTATTATATCCAATTAAAATTGAATTACTTGTTGTAGAAGTATTTTGATATCCAGCTAAAGCACCTATAAAAACATTATCATCACCACTAGTCACTGCTTCACCTGCTTGCTCACCTATAAAAGTGTTAAATAGTCCATTTGTTGTTAATCTACCCGCAGCATTTCCTACGGCAGTACAGTAATTTTTAATACCTGCTGCAGAAAGAGCATTATTCCCTACAGCTGTATTATAACCACCAGTTGTATTACCGCTTAAAGCCTGATAACCAAGTGCAGTGTTATTAACTCCAGTGGTAGCAGAAGAACTAGCGCTTATTCCTAAAACTGTATTACCTTGAGGATTTCCAGATAAACCCGAAGGTACAAATCCAGAGTACAACGAAGCTGTATCAATTAAGAAAGGATAGCCACCTAAATTACCAGGCGCTATACGTACATTATCTGTTCCATTATATCCTACAACAAACTGTACATTTGCTGGATCTGTTTGTTCTTGAAATTGTGAAAATTTTAAATTTGGCATTTTATATATATTTTATTGCTGTTCTGTTATAAGATAAGTTGGTGTTGCTCCTGATTCAGCTATAAGAAAGTCACCGTTTTCAGCGAGTATTTCGAAAAAAGGAGTTGGTACCCCTGCGTCTCCCGTTATATCACGAGGTATACTTAACCCAATACCTATTCCAATAGCCATACTACTTAGCTGCTATTAATTTTTGAACTGTAGTTGTATTTGACGCGTTAGAAGCTAAAACATAGTCTACTGTTACTGGTAGAAAACCACCTGCTTGTAAACCATAAAAAGCTACAGATTGAGCAGCAGTTGGCAAACCACCGCCAGGTGCTCTAACACCTGCAGGTATAACAACCATACAACCATCACTACCTAAAGTGGTGTTGTCACCTATGTATATAATAGATCCATTTAGAAACGTTGTTTGATCGATGGTGTTAGTGACAGTAGCTATTTCTTTAATATCATTAGTCGCGAAATCAGGTTGATTACCGAATTGTCCCATTATTTATTATTTTTTTGTTGTTATTGATTTTGCTTTTTCCCATGAACGACCTACAAAATATGCGCCGTACACTGTTACAAGAAGAGTTTGAAATATTGGTATATACTCTTCTGCTATTTTAAACTCTCCGATGTTTCCATCAAAAAACGCACATACAGTAAATATAACCGTTAGGTATATAAGTACTAATGGGCGTATATTTTTAGACAAGAAAGAATCAGACCGCATATCTGATTCCCATCTTGCTGTTACTTGCTCTTGAGCCTCTTTATCAGCTTTCTCAAGAATTTCTGTAATAAGACGCTGAGCCTCTAACTTTTCTTCCTTAGTGGTTGTTAAGTCGTCTATAACGTTACCAACTTCTTTGATAACGCTACCCGTAAGCCATTGCCAAATTTTTTTCATTACTTTCTTTTTAAGCCTGCGTAATGGATATCGCCTTTATCAAACACATTCGTGGTATCTTTATCGCCTTTTTTTGTTTTTCTAGCTTTTAAAGCTTTATATTCAGAGCTTCTTGTGTCTAATTCTATCTCTTTACCGGAAGTTGTTGTAACTTTTACTTTTTTACCAGTATGCTTAGCTGGATTTACCATATTCATTGGAATATCTCTACCTGTTTTAGGCATATTCATTCTTCCTGGTGATTGTTTGTAAGCCATTGTCTTATTGTTACTTGTTTATATTATTTATTACTTTACCTTTCTATAAGCCTCAGCTTCCCAAGGCAAGTTTTTAGCACCTTCTTGCATTTGTGCTCTTGAATATTTTTTACCTTTCCAATATACGTTTTTATCGTCGTAATCAAGGTCTCCACGTTTCATTTGATCTATATGAACTTTTTCATGTGCAATAACTTTGTCACACTGAGAAGGGTCTAAATCTTTGTTTAGAATTATAGTACCGTTTTTATTAGCTTTACCCATAACGCCATCTTCCATATTTACATTGTAAATTGGAGTATTATCCATAGAGTAAGGTGGAGTTATTTTAAATGCCATTAGTTATATTGGTCTAAACCTTTGCTCGGGTCGTAGTTTAACATGTTGCTAGTATCGAAAGTAAAAGATTCAAACTTTTTCACATCGTCACTAACTTTAGAGGATTCTTTTTGAAATTTTTTCTTTTTCTTAGCTGATTTTTTAGCGGCTTTAGCTTCAGCAGCGGCTTTAGCTTTTCTATTAGCTAAATCAGCTTGAATACCTGCCGATATTTTATTTTGAAGATTTTGAAAAGCTCCAGCTGTAGATACATACACAGAACCACCAGCTCCAGAAGAATAAGCACCTTTAAGTGGTGACATTTCTTTTTGAACTTTTAATTTAGCTTCGTAATCAACACCGCCGGTTTCAGCGCTAAGCTTTTGCTCTCTTTTTCTAGCAGCATCACCTATAGCTTCGTAGTCTTTACCACCAGCCTCTGGATTTGCTGTTTTTTTAGTAAAAGGTTTTTTACCTAAAAACTTTAATGCAAATGGAGAACTCATTATATAAAAGCTTTAGCTCGTGAAGTAATTGGTGTACCTGGTTCGCATTTACACGGATACTTAGAAACTTCTAATCCATTTTTACCTGAACTAGAGCCTTTACCCATTGGAAAACCTTCTTTGCTTAATGGACCGTCCCATATAGCGTTCTCACCTACTTGACCTGCTAGGTCAGCTTTTAGTTGTTTAATATCTTTCATATCTTGTTATTTTACTTGAAATGTTTTACCTCCTACTTCAAACGTATCTTTACCCGCTTTCTCAGCTGCCATTTTAGCACCAATAAAAGCATTGCCTTCTAATGGGCTACCATCTTTGTACATAGCTGGGGCACCAACCGCGTTTTGCTTCATTTGTTGATTTCCAAAAACACCTTGAGCATTAGCTTGAGCTTGTGGTGAAAATGGATTAACTAAGCTAGAACCAGCTGGGGTTACGTTAGTCATTGGTTGAACCATTTGCTGTTGAGCCAACGGATCTACTATACCAACTTGCTTAGATGGTGATCCAGTACAATGCCCTTGCAAAGGCGTGTCTTGATCGTGCCTTGCGTTTTCTAGATAATGTAATCTAGCGCTTGGCTTTAGATTTTTATCGTACGCTTTTTTGTAATCGTATTGTTTTCCGTCCATTTTATCTGTATTTGTCTTTATTGACGTTATATATTGCTTTTGTTAAAAC
>JAAGZR010000074.1 GCA_024206155.1 Aliivibrio sp. | reverse complement strand
GCGCTAACTAGACCGCTTCGCTTCTATAAGGTCAAAAGCGGAAGAGCTAGAATTTAGATCGCCTTGCTTGCAGTGCGCGCAATACAGTTCCCTCCCCTTAGTAAGAGGGAGGAGCTAAAGGCTAAAAGCAAGAGATTCTGAAACCTAAAAACTCACCACATCAACCATACCCGCTCTTATAGTCTCTAGTCAGCGCAGCGTATAGTTCCTAGTAAAAAAATAAAAGAAGACCGCAGGCGATAATCACCTGCGGCCTTTCTGTTTTTTCTTAAGGACGAAGTCCGCCCTTAAGCGAAGCGTCCTTTAGCAACTTGTTGCGTCCTGCTTTTCCTTTTCTTTTTCAAACACTTCACTGCTTGGAAGGATAATATTCAGAAGAATCGCCGTCACACCACCCGCGGTCACACCAGATGAGAAAATGTTTTTAATCATCTCAGGCATGAACTGAAGGATTTCAGGCTTTTGAGCTAAACCAAGCCCCATAGAGAAAGACATCGCCATGATTAGAATGGCACGACGATCTAGCTCAACACGAGAGATAATACGCACACCTGCCGCCGCAATCGTACCAAACATCACAATCGTTGCGCCACCAAGTACAGGCTCTGGGATAACTTGAACCATGCTTGCTACACCAGGGAATAAACCAAGGATAACTAACATACCTGCAATAAAGTAACCAACGTAACGGCTTGCAACGCCCGTTAATAAGATCACGCCGTTGTTTTGGCTGAATGTTGAATTAGGAAAACTGTTAAACACAGCAGCAATGGCAGAGTTAAGACCATCGGCTAGTACGCCGCCCTTAATACGTTTGATGTATACAGGACCTTTTACAGGTTGGCCTGATACTTCAGACGTTGCAGTAATATCACCAATTGCTTCTAAAGCTGTGATTAAGAAAATTAGAACTAGAGGAATAAACAGAGACCAATCAAAGCTTAAGCCATATTGCATCGGGATTGGCAGGGCGATTAATTCAGCGTCGTGAGTCATATTAGTATTCAGCATACCCATTGCCCATGCAGCAATTGTACCTACAGCCATCGCAATCACGATAGAAGCCATACGCAGATAAGGATTAGTTGAGCGGTTAAGAACCACAATGATAAGTAATACCGTGCCAGCTAATGCTAATTTATCTAAGCTACCAAATGTGCCATCACCCATTGCAGAGTAACCGCCACCCATCGACACTAGGCCAACTTGGATAAGCGTTAAACCAATTAATGTCACAACGATACCAGATACTAATGGGGTAATGATTTTTTGAGCGTATTCAAGCACGCGAGATAAGAAGATTTCAGCTGTCGAAGCCACTAAGATAGTACCGAAAATTGCCGCCATCATGGTTGGAACATCAGCACCACCAGCTTTAAGAGCTAAGCCAGCACCAATAATTGGGCCTAAGAAGTTGAAGCTCGTACCTTGAACAGAAAGAAGACCAGAGCCAATTGGGCCAAAGGTTTTAATTTGAATAAAAGAAGAAATACCAGAAGCGAACAGAGACATACTTATGATGGTATTGGTTTCTGCTGCAGGGACACCAAGCGTCTGACAGATGATCAGAGATGGGGTAATAATCGCGACGAACATTGCCAATAAATGCTGAAGGGCAGCAAATAAAGTTTGCGGTAGCGGTGGACGCTCATCTAATTGATAAATCAGTTCAGATGGTTTTGTGGTGTTGTTTTTAACGGTCATGGCCGATATTCCTAATAGTATAACGTTGTCTTCAAAGCTCGCTGAATGGGAGTTTGAAGTGAGTAGGCGTCAATCTGTGATTGCTGTTAATCAGAACCTATCTCTATTGGGGTTGGTTGATTAAAATGAGTGGTTAATCAATTGGGACGGTATTCTATAGATAAATAAATGAAAAGCAATCGTTTGCTAAAGTTTTTAAGAGCAGACGGCTTCGCTTCTATAAGAGCAAAGCGAGGGTTCAGGACTCAGGTTTCAGGAAGATCAAAAGAGAGTACCCCTGAAACCTAAAATATCACCACATACAGTCATACAGGCTTCTATAGTCTCTAGTTAGCGCAGCGTATAGTCCCTAGCCCCGCCCTGTTCGACAAATCGTATAAACATCAATTCTCTCAACTCCCGCTTTTCTCAACTCCACACACAAAAGATCAATTGTAGCTCCTGTAGTCACCACATCATCTACAATAGCCACATGCTTTTCAGTAATCGGTTTAGCTACTTTAAACGCACCAAGTAGGTTGGTTTGTCGAAACGATCTTGAGAGTCCTTGTTGAGGCCGAGTTGCCTTAATGCGCTTTAGTATTTTGTTGTCACAGCGAGAAGTCATATCATTTAAATTAAACTGTTGTGCTAGCGTCCAGCCAAGATGGTCACTTTGGTTATAAGATCGCCACCAATAACGCTTCCAATGGAGAGGAACAGGAAGAATAAGCGGAGCGGGGTCAGAGACCTGTTTACTCAGTAGCACCCCTAAATCTTGAGCTAACCAAAAATGTTGAGCGTATTTAAGACGACCAACGTACTCACGTAAAGGCTCTGTATAATCACTCACACAAAACAAGCGATCCCATTGTGGTGGCTGGGTTAAGCACTCACCGCACATCTCTGTGCCATGTTCGGTTTGCAAGCCACATTGTCGACAACGCGGAACCTTAGGGATTAAGGCAATACACTTTTGACACCAAATCGTTTCTGAAGCAGGCATAGCCAAGCGGCAATAGTCGCAATGGCTCGTACCTAATTTTTGCATTGACCTTCGAAGTAACCTGATGAACACTTAACCATCCATTATTTTTGAACACGAATAGGCAGTGTAGATGACAAGCTCTCTTTATTGGCAAACGGAAGGCGAAGGTTCCGATCTGGTTCTCATTCACGGGTGGGGAATGAACGGAGCAGTGTGGCAACCTACGGTAGAGAAACTGCGCTCGCAATATCGGGTTCATACCGTAGATTTATCAGGCTATGGGCATAGTGCCGAGCTTGGTAATGCTGATTTTGATGAGATGGTGACACAAGTATTAGAGCAAGCTCCAGAAAAAGCCGCGTGGCTTGGGTGGTCTCTTGGTGGTTTAATCGCAACCCAAGCGGCGTTAACGGCACCTGATCGAGTAAGTCAATTAATTACAGTAGCAAGCTCACCACGATTTGCAGCTGAGAAAGGATGGCGAGGAATAAAGCCTGTGGTGTTATCGCAGTTTACAGAGCAGCTTAAAGATGACTTTACCCTAACGGTTGAGCGCTTTATGGCATTGCAAGCGATGGGAAGCCCAAACGCTAAACAAGACATAAAACAGGTAAAAAGTGCAGTGTTTTCAAGACCATCACCAAATCAAGTGGCTTTAGCTACAGGTTTGGCGATTTTGGCCGATACAGATCTAAGAGAGCGTCTATCTCAATTAACGATGCCAGTATGTCGAATGTACGGTCGTTTAGATGGTTTAGTACCCATTAAAGTTGCTCAAGATATGGATACCTTGCTCCCTCATTCAAGTAAGGTCGTATTTGAGCAAGCTTCACACGCACCATTTATTTCGCACAGTGATGAGTTTATCGCTGAGCTGCGCTATTTTTTAGAGCAATAATAGCGACATCATTTTTATACCAATGTAACTAATTAAATGATCAGATAATTAATGGAATTGGTATCAGTTTATTACGCCTAGTTTTTCGATAAGGAAACGTTTTATGAACTTTTCAACTAACAGTATTAGCGTGCCGCTTATAGCACCTTCTGTTAATTTGCCAACAGAACAAGTAGCACGTGAAAATCGTGTTAAAAAGCCTGTTGTGGCAACGACAAAGATGAGTGAAACAACGTCTGAAAAAGCGATTAAAGGTGATGATAAACAACATAAACGTGATGCGTGGGAGCCATCAGACCACCCCGGTTATGATGTGCTTGAAGAGAAAGAAAAAAAGCCTCATATCGGCACCTTGTATGATGTCGATGATGATTTATCAAAGCTCGCTCGATTGTTATCGTTAGATACCTATGCGCAAGGCGAGGGCACGGGCTACACCATGCGTTTCAATTTACCTAAAGAGCTATTAGAGAAATTGGCTGAGATGGGAAGAATGGTACGCAGGCGCAGTGTGATCAGTTTTCATTATGATAAAGCGGTAGTGCCGAATAACCCGTCGGATATATTGGC
>JAAGZR010000557.1 GCA_024206155.1 Aliivibrio sp. | reverse complement strand
AAGCTGATGGCGACAGAGCAGGGAAAAGAACCCCGCGAGTTGCACTAAATCAAAGACAAGCAGCGCCGTAGATAATTAAAAGTAACCTAGCGTATTGCTGGGTTATTTTATTTTTAAGGTTAAAAATTATGACTACTAGAACAGATGCGCAAGCGGGTATTGATGCGCAAATAGCTAAAGAAGGCGTCCCTAATTCCATAACGCCAACTAGTCAATCAACAGAAACATTACAGCCAATTCTTGATGGCGCGCTTATGATTGATGAGTTTAACGATATAATGAATACTTATGCCGCTCTTGGTTATACTCAGAAGCAAGGCGCATCGACTATACCTCTTGTTATATCTGGCTTAACTGGTACAGGCAACGAAGATTTGACACCGCCAGATAGCCCGCAACCTTTAACGGGTGGAGATTACAAAGGCTTTGAAAAGATAACTGGCTTTGTTGAGATTGAAGCAAGTGGCTTTTTGACGATATCTAACAGTGAAATAATTGTTGGCCAAGACGGTGATTACTATTCTACTCACGCTTGGCTGGATGTTTCTTTTAATACTAGTCAAAACAATATCGGTTTCATATTTGGTATTGAGAGAGGTAGCCAGATTATTTTT
>JAAGZR010000556.1 GCA_024206155.1 Aliivibrio sp. | reverse complement strand
GCAAGATGATTAACGGAACATTTGTAAAAGAAACATTATGAAGATAAGAACACAAGACGCAATAGTTCAGTCTGTTTTAAGAAAGATGGACGAACGTAGTTTAATCGGACAGAAAAAGTATGGAGCTACAATGATGCAAGAGATTGAAGGTCAAGAAAAAGATCTTAATCGTTTTCTAGTTGATGTACAAGAAGAGCTAATGGATGCTTTACTATATATTGAAGCTGCTAAAAGATGTTTAGCTGATGAAGTTGAAGAGTGTATGATAAACAGAATAAATGTTGTAGGTCAAAACGGTAACGATGGTTTACACTATCACGATATTGAATTAAATGAAGAGGAAACCTTATAAACGTAAGAAAAAACGCGGGCCAGTACAGTCAAAGAAAGTATCGTATGACGGTATTAACTTTGCATCTGGTCTTGAGCGTTATATGTATATGGCTTTAAAGAAAAATAAAATTAAAGCTAAATACGAAGGAGAAACTTTTGTTTTATTAGCAGGTTTTCATTTTGAAAACGAAGTATACGAAAGATGTAGCAACGGTAAAGGTAATTACCAAAACCGTGGCTGCAAGCGTATACTACCTATAAAGTATACACCAGATTTTATTGGTGATGATTTTATAATTGAAACAAAAGGTAGAGCTAATGAGTCTTTTCCAATGCGTTGGAAATTATTTAAAAGACTTGTTATGAATCAATTTCCTAATTACACACTGTATAAACCACAAAATCAAAAAGAATGCGACGAGACAATAAGCATAATCCTTACGAAGCGAAAAGGTTAGCAAGACAAAAGTATGCTGAGCGTCAAATAGATAAATGGTGTAAATGGAGTTGGGAAGTGCGAGGCAAAATAAAATATAAAGAACTAATAGAAATACAAGATAAATATGGCATCAAATGTTATTGATTATGTTTTAGAAAAATATCCTAAGACATTTAAAAACAAGCAAGTATTAGTAGAAGAAAACGACGTTTGTTATTTTGTATCTACAAATAAAGATGAATCACCCTTAATATTAAGTAAAAACATATGAAAAAATCATGGACCTTATCGTTTGGATTTTATCCAGGCGTATTGTTAGGCGTAAGATCCTATCACGAAGAAGAACAAACAACACACGTATTATACGTACCATTTATTGATTTAGCATTAGAAATTTATAATTAATGGGATTATTTGACGAACGTATAGCATATAAACCTTTTGAATATCCAGAGTATTATACAGAAGGTTGGTTGAAACAAGCTCAAGCATTTTGGTTACATACAGAAATCTCAATGCAGAGTGATATTAAAGATTGGAAAGAAAAATTAAATGAAAAAGAAAAACACCTTGTTGGAAACATACTACTTGGCTTCGCACAGACCGAATGCGCTGTCTCCGACTATTGGACGCAAAAAGTTGTATCTTGGTTCCCGAAGCATGAGATACAGCAAATGGCGATGATGTTTGGCTCGCAAGAGACAGTACACGCAGTCGCATATAGTTATTTAAATGAAACATTAAAATTAGAAGATTATGAAGCGTTTTTGCATGAACCTGCTACCGCACAGAGATTTGATAATCTGGTTGCTTATGACGGTACAAGCCCTGTTGGTATTGGTAAGTCACTTGCCGTATTTTCTGCTTTCGCAGAGGGCGTTAGTCTGTATTCAGCTTTTGCTGTTTTATATAGCTTCCAGTTACGTAATTTACTCAAGGGTATTGGACAACAAATGAAATGGAGTGTAAGAGATGAAAGCTTACACAGTAAAATGGGTTGTCAGTTATTCAGACATATGTGTGAAGAAGATAACCAATTATTAAACTTATGTAGAAAAGATATTATAACCGCAGCTGAAGCTATGGTTGATCTTGAAGTTAAATATATAAAGAAAATGTTTGAGATGGGTGACATCGAAGGCATTAAATCAAATGACTTAATACATTTTATAAAGAAAAGAGCAAATGAAAAACTGGTTGAAATTGGTTACGTTGACTTGGGGAACTATTTCCCGTATGACAAGCTGGCAGCGAGTAATCTTGATTGGTTCTATCATCTTACCGGCGGGGTCACTCATACTGATTTTTTCGCGATTAGGCCGACAGATTATTCAAAAGCTGGTGAAGGGGAAGACTTCGACGACATTTGGTAACATAATAACAGATAAAGAAATATACGAAGATTTATATGAAAGGACAGAAAAGTAGCAGAGTAGATCTGCTAGAGAAAAAGATACAAGCGTTAATAAACGTTGTACAACAATTGCTAGATGAAAATGCTTATTTAAAAGATCTAGCTGTAGGAACATTAGAAACAATTAAATGCATGCCAGATTATGATGAAGCCATCGAGAAGCTTAAAGAGCAAGTTGCTAAGGAGTCTAGTAAGACAGAAGAGACTAAGCCCTTGGAAGAGACTAGCAACTAGAACAGGATATATGGGTGCTGGATTTTTAATTGCAGCACAATGGACTATAGAACCTAAATTATATATAATAGGTTTTATATGTGTAATGGTACAAACAGCTTCTAGGAAACAATGGAACTTAGTAGCTTTGAATATGAACGGGCTTATAGCTTGGTTAACACACTTAAACAGTTAATATGTGGAACAATGAATGGAAAAAAGGAGAAGATTACCCAAAATGGGGTGATACAGAAGTTTATAAAAAAACTATATCTGGCGGATATTTATTACAAGATGAAACACCTCGTGATGCATATATGCGAGTTGCTAAAACAGTTGCGAGACGTTTGTATAAGCCTGAGATGGCCGATACATTTTTTGAGTATATTTGGAACGGTTGGCTTTGCTTGGCTAGTCCTGTACTATCCAACACTGGTACTGACCGCGGCCTTCCTATTAGCTGCTTTGGCATTGACGTCGCTGATTCGATACAGGATATAGGGCAGAAAAATTTAGAAATGATGCTACTCGCTAAGCACGGCGGTGGAGTTGGCATTGGTATTAATATGATTAGACCCGCTGGCGCTAAAATCACAGGTAATGGAACATCAGACGGAGTCGTACCCTTTTGCAAAATCTATGACTCGACAATTCTTGCAACTAATCAAGGATCTGTCAGACGAGGAGCTGCTTCAGTTAACATTAACATTGAGCACGACGATTTTGAAGAGTGGCTTGAGATTAGAGAACCCAAAGGAGACGTTAACAGACAGTCGCTTAACTTACATCAATGCGCAGTTGTTGGTGACAAGTTTATGCGTAAGCTTGAACAAGGAGATTCGCAAGCTAGAACTAGATGGAGTAAACTTCTTAGAAAGCGAAAGGCAACTGGAGAACCGTATATATTATTTAAAGGAAATACTAACAAAGCAAATCCAAAAGCATATAAATCAAATGGACTGAAAGTTCATATGACTAATATATGCTCAGAAATTACATTGCATACAGATGAAAATCACAGCTTTGTTTGTTGTTTATCATCTTTAAACTTAGCAAAATATGAAGAGTGGAAAGGTACAAATCTTATATACGACGCCATATGGTTTCTTGACGGCGTTATGGAGGAATTTATTCAAAGAGCTAAAGGACTGCGAGGTTTTGAAAACGCCGTTCGTAGTGCTACAAAAGGACGAGCACTTGGGTTGGGTGTACTCGGATGGCACACGTATCTCCAAGAAGCTGGTGTTCCTTTTGAAGGTCTGCTTGCTCAGTTTGAAACTAGGAAAATCTTTTCGCAAATTAAAATTGAAAGCGAAAGAGCTTCTAGAGACTTGGCTGAGATTTACGGTGAGCCTCTTTGGTGTGTTGGTACTGGTTATCGTAACACTCATTTGCGCGCTATTGCTCCTACTGTGTCTAATAGTAAGCTTAGTGGTAACGTCAGTCCTGGTATTGAGCCTTGGGCCGCTAATGTTTTTACTGAGCAAAGCGCAAAGGGAACATTTATACGAAAAAATCCGACGCTTTTAAAATTACTTCGTAAGCATAAAATAAATACAAATGAAACATGGGATAAAATACTTGCTGACGGTGGTAGTGTTCAAGGTCTTACTGAGCTTGATGATGTTACTATGGCGCATGACGTCCCAGCAAAAGAGGTATTTAAGACTTTTAAAGAGATTAATCAACTAGAGTTAGTTAATCAAGCTGGTATAAGACAACAGTATATAGACCAATCAGTAAGTTTAAACTTGGCTTTTCCTAGTGTAGCAACACCTAAATGGATTAATAAAGTCCATATGGAAGCTTGGAAAAAAGGAGTTAAAACTTTGTATTATACTAGAACAGAGTCAGTGCTAAGAGGAGATATAGCACAACAAGCGATGAATGAAGATTGTTTAGCTTGTGATGGCTAAAGGCTAAAAGTTATGACTTTTTTATACATACAATAACTAATGTGTATAAAAAATTGAATAATCTATACAT